>NZ_JBFAET010000008.1:0-130311 GCF_040642095.1 Streptomyces sp. NPDC020362 | reverse complement strand
GGCCGGGGGGCCGGCGCCGCTCGGGCCGGGGGCGCCGCCGCTGGAGCGGGTGCCTGCTCTGCTGGACGCGCTGCTGCCCCGGCGCCGGGCACCGTCTTCGGCGGCGCCGTCACCATCGGCGGCGGCACGGTGAGCGGCGACCAGAACAACCTCACCGGCAACCACATCACCGGCGACGTGAACATCGGCTCGGGCGGCGCACGCAGGCGGGGTGAGGGCGCATGAGCACCCCCGAGGCACAGCCCCCGGCGGGCGCGGGGGCCGCGCCGGAGCCGGCCCCGGCGGACTCCGCCCCCGCCGACGACGCCGACAGAGGCGGCGCGGACGAGGAGTCCGAGGAGCGGGACCAGCCGCAGACCGCCTGGGCGGCACGGCGCGACCTGGTCGACCACAGCCATCCCAGCATGCGCATCGGTGCCCGGGCCCGCATCGGCGGCGGCACGGTCGGCGGCGACCAGAACAACCTCACCGGCAACCAGGTCACCGGCGATGTGATCATGGGCGCCAAGACGGAGGTCTACCAGTTCTCGTTCCCCGGGTTCGGCACGTCGGCGCCCGCGTCCGGCGAAGTCCCACGGGCCACCCTGGACCGTCTGGTCGCACAGTTCGTCGCCGACGAGGACGTCGTCGCCGGGCTCCTCGGCCGGCTGCGCCGTGACCGCGTCCTCGTCCTGTCCGGTGCCCGCTTCAGCGGCCGGCGTACGGCCGCGCTGATGCTCCTGCACCGTCTCGGCGTCGCCTCCGTGCACACCCTGGACCGCGAAACGGACCCGGGCACCCTCGCCGAGCAGGTCACCGTCGAGGAGGCCGAGGGGGCCGCGCCGCGCGGGTACGTCCTGTGCGACCTGGCCACCCGCCGCGACCGTCCGCTGCGCGAGCCGCATCTGCTCGCCGCCCGCGACCGCCTCGGCGAGCACGGCTGGCTGGTCATCACGGTCGACCCCACCGCCGTGCTGGAGGACGTCCCCTTCGTCGCCGCCTGGCGGCCCCCGGCCGCCGACGACGTCCTCGCCGCCCATCTGCGCACCCTGACCGACGCCGACACCGCCGCCAAGCTGCGCGGACTCCCCGACGTCGAGACGTTTCTGAGCCGCGGCCACCAGCTGCGCGAGGTCGCGGCCTTCGCACAGCTGCTCGCCCGGCACGCGGCCGGCGAGGCCGGCGCGGACGCCGTGGCGCAGTTCTCCCTCGTGTCCCTGGAGAACCAGGTCCAGGAGTGGTTCGAGGAGGACGAGGCATCGGTCCACCTGCGGGACAAGGCGTTTCTCGTGGCTCTGGCCGCCTTCGACGGCGGTCCGTACGCGCTCACCGCCGAACTGAGCGACCTGCTCTACCGCCTGCTCCAGGAGACCGAGAACCCGGCCCGCGTCCCCGAGGTGCCCGTCTTCGGCACCCACATCGGCAAGCGTCTCCAACTCGCGCGCGCGGAACGGTTCGAGGACGACGAGCACACCGAGTGGGGACCGGTGATCCAGCAGAAGGCCAAGTTCCTCGACGACCGGGTCTCCCTGGTGCTGATGCGCGAGGTGTGGACGGGACACCCGTCCGCCCGGCCCGCGCTGATCGGCTGGCTGCGCCACCTCGCCGAGGACGGCCGCCCGCTGGTCCGCACCCGTGCCGCCGCCACCGTCGCCGTCCTTGCGCGCACCGACCTGCCTTCGGCGATGGCGCTGGTCATCGAGCCGTGGAGCACCTCGAAGCGGTACCGGCAGCGGCTGGTCGCCGTCAACGCGCTCACTCTGGCGCACCTCATCGACACGCCCAACATCCCACGCATCCTGGACGCCTGGTGCGAGGGCGCCGACGCACGGCTGCGCTGGGTGGCGGTGCGGGCGTACGGGCTGATCGGGCCGGAGCGCCCGGAACAGGCGCTGGCCGCACTGCGCAAAGCGGTCCGCCGGCTGTACGAGGACGAACCCGACGACCTCGACGGCGAGATGGCACGCGAACTCGCCGAGGCCGTGGAACTGCTGCTGCTCTCCCCCGCGAGCGACCAGGTCCTCGCCGAGCTGCGCCGCACGCTCGACGACGACCGTGCCGTGCACGACCTGGCCCTCGGCGGCTTCGTGAACGCCTGCCGCCGCACCGAGGACGACGAGCGGTACGGCAACCCGCTGGTCCTCGGCTGGTACGCGCGGGCGGCACAGGAGGACGGCGCGGCGGCTCACGGCATCCCCGCCCTGTGGCGGGCGGCGCTCGCCGACCCGCGGGCCACCCGGCACGCGCTGGAAGTGCTGCGCACGTGGGTGCTGATCGCCGACCGGGCCACGGCCACCGAATGGGCCCTGGCCGCCCTGCTGCCCAGGCTCGTCACCACCCCCGCCGAGCACCAGCGGCTCAGCCATCTGCTGCGGACCATGCCGGGTGAGGACGGCAATCCCCCGCCGGACGTGGCAGCGCGCCTGCTGGCCGTGCTCCCGGCCCGCTGACGCCACAGACACCGACCCGATCCAACCGATCCACCTGATCCACCCGGTTCACGCGATCCACCTGATCCAGGCGGCCGGCGGGGCCGACGCGTCCCCGCGTCCTGTCGTACGCCGGTACGTCCCCGAGGAGACACGCACCATGCCCACCTTCCACCGCCCGCCCGAATGGCAGCAGCAGGCGGACCGGCACACCGAGCTGGTCGACCCGGTGCTCACCGTGCGGCAGCTCGGCCGCTTCGACCTGGGCCTCAAGTCGCTCGTCCGCATCGACCACGCCCTGGTCTTCTCCACCCCGAAGGGCGGCTACGACCCGTATCTGCCGCCCCGGCGGCCCACCCGCAGCGAGATCGCGGCGAGGCGGTACACCGCCGTGTACGAGGTGGACATGGGCGTGCACCCGTTCTCCGCCGGGCTCGCCCTGCCCAGCGACAACGACGCGTTCGAGTTCACGGCCGCGGTCGACCTCTCCTGGCAGGTCCTCGACCCGGCCCGGTTCGTGGCGAGCGGGCACCGGGACGTGCCGCAGCTGGTGCTGGGTGAACTGCAGCAGGCGGCCCGGCCGGTGACCCGGCGCTTCGCCATCGCCGACAGCGCCGCCGCCGAACGGGAACTGCTGCAGGCGTGCACCGTCCTCGGCCCGCTCGGGGCACCCGCGGGGCTGCAGGTCACCTGGACGCTGCGGCTGCGGCGCGACCAGGAGAACATCGACCACCAGCGCCGTCTCCAGGCCATCGACCACTCCGCCACCGAGCAGATCCGCGCGGCCGAGCGGGGCACGGAGGTCGACGTCGAGGTGGACCGCCGCCACCGCCGGCAGGACGCGCTGCAGATCGAACGGGCCATGGTGTACGGGCAGCAGCAACAACAACTCGCGCTGCAGCAGCAGCACTGGGAGCACGAGCAGGCCATGCTCATGAGCGGCCAGCAGCACGAGCAGGCGCTGCTCATGAGCGGTCAGCAGCACGAACTGGCCCTGCAGCAGGGGCAGCAGATGCTGGAACTCCAGCGCATCGAGGCGCAGAAGATCGAGTTCTACCAGTGGCACCTGCAGCAGGGCGGCGTACAGGCCTGGGCGCTGCACCTCGCCCAGCACCCGGAGGACTCCCGCCTCGTCATGAGCAGCATGCGGGACGACCAGCTCCGCATGATCCAGGCACAGATGGACCTGGTGAAACAGCTCCTGAACGGTGACACGGCCGAGAACTACGAACTGGAGGGACCCAAGCAGCTCGCCCTGCGCACGGTCAGCGACATCCTCAACCAACGGCTCCCGGGGGTCCCGCAGTCCCCGCCGCTGCTCCCGCCCCAGCACGAGGAGGGGCCCCTGACGGGATACGGGAACGCACCGGGCGGTCCCGGCGGCCCGGGCATGCCGGGCGGACAGCCCTGGACGAGCGCCGCTCCGGCGGACCAGAACCACCTGCCGCTCCAGGGGCAGGACCGGGCCGGGCAGACCGCACCCGACCAGCCTCCACCCGGCCCACTGGACAGGGACCAGGGCCCAGCCGGCATCAGCCAGAGCCCGTTCGGCATGAGCCAGAGCCCGGTCGGGACGGGCCAGAGCCCATTGGTGAACGGCGGCCCGTGCGCCCAGCCACCGGCACCGGCACCGGCACCGGCCGCCCCCGTACCCGGCCCGCCCGCCTGGCAGCCGCCCACGGCCTACTCCCCTCCGTCCCCGTTCACGGGGGCGTATCCCGGTGCCCCCGCCGCGCCCGCCCCCACGCCCGAGGCCCCGTCCTGGCAGCCGCCGCCCGGCTACGGCAGCACACCGACCCTGCCCGCACAGCCTCCGGCGTCCACCCCGCCGAACGGCAACGCCCCCCAGGGCGGCCGAAGCACTCCGGGCGACCAGGACAACTTCCAGGAGGAGAACGGCGCTTGACCACCCTCGACCCGACGCCCGGCCCGGCCACCGCCCCTCCCCCGGGCGCCGGCTCCGCGGAGCGCGCCCAGCTCTGCGAACGCCTCCTCACCGATCTGCGCACGGAGATCGCACGGGCGGACAGCAAGGCGTCCGTTCTGGTCGCCGCTCTCGGGATGACGGCCGGGGTGTTCAGCGGTCTGCTGGCCGGACGGGACTGGACCCCGGCCGCGCTCTCCGCCCCGGGCACGCTCCTGTGGTGGTCCGGGACGGTGTCCCTGGCCTTCTCCCTCTTCGCCCTGCTTCTGGCGGTCCTCCCCCGCTACCGCTCCGGCACCTGGGTGCCGGGACAGCCTCTGTCGTACTTCGGCGACATCCACGAGGCAGTCCGCCACGGCCACTTGGAGAAAGCGCTCGCCGACACCGAGCGAGATCCCGTGGCCGGACTGACCACGGCTCTCACCGAGACGAGCCGGATCGCCGCCCGCAAGCACGCGTGGATCCGGGCCGGCCTTATCGCCTTCTGCACCGGCACGGTCCTGCTGCCCGCCTCGCTGCTGACCGGTTGACCGGCCCGACCACCGACGTCCCCATCGAACGACCCACCAGGAACGCAGATGACCCAGCCTCCGCAGTACCCGCAGCCGGCCCAGCCTCCCGAGTACCCGCAAGCACCGTCCCACCCGAACGCGACGCCCACTCCCCCGTACCCACAGGCGGCACCGCAGCACGCACAGCCTCCGCAGCCCCCCGCCCAGTCACCGCACTACCCGCAGACCCCGCCGACTGCCGCCCAGTCACCTCAGTACACACAGATTCCGCAGACTCAGACGCCGCACTACCCACAATCCCCGCAGACTCCGTCACCGCACTACCCACAGACTCCCCAGACTCAGACGCCGCACTACCCGCACGCCGCCGCGCCGACCGTGCCGTCCGCGGCTCCGTCGGCCCAGGCCCCGCACATCCCCCCGCAGTACGCGCGGGCTCCGTCGACGGCGCCCGCCGCGGCCGAGGCCCATCCTCACCACATAGGCACCGACCACGGCCGGGTGCACATCCGCAGGGACCAGCGCCGCACCGACGCCACCGCGATCGGCAACCTGCTCCTGTACCTGCCGAACTTCCTGTGCAGCCTCTTCGTCGTCGGCCTGGTCTCCCTGTTCTTCGGCGGCCTCGGCATCCTCGTGGTGCTGGCCTGGCTCGCCAGCGGCGCACTCGCGTTCTACCGGCCCGCGGAAAGCGCCCTCGCGCGCCATCTGCTCCGTCTGCGCTACCCCACACCACAAGAACGGGCCAAACTCGAACCGGTCTGGCGCGAAGTCACGGCCCGGGCGGGCATCGAGGGCCGCACCTACGAGCTGTGGGTCGAGGACAGCGACAGCCTGAACGCGGTCGCCGCGGCCGGCCACATCGTCGGCGTCACCCGGTTCGCCATGAACCAGCTGCCCAACGGCGAGCTGGCCGCCGTCCTCGCCCACGAACTGGGCCATCACGTGGGCGGTCACGCCTGGTCCGGGCTGCTCGGCTACTGGTACGCGCTGCCCGGCCGGATCGCCTGGCGCCTGCTGAAGGCCGTCTCCGGCATCGCGTACAAGGTCTCGCGCGCCTTCGGCTGCTTCGGCGTCGCCTTCGTCGTCCTGTTCGTCGGCGGCATCGCCATGGCGACCATCAGCACGCTCTACGGCCTGCCCCTGCTGATCCTGGGCGTGCCGTACGCGCTCGCCGCCGTCGGACGCCGTTCGGAGCTGCGCGCCGACGAGCACGCCGCCGCGCTGGGCTTCGCCCCCATGCTGGCCGCCGTGCTCGGCAAGCTGCACCAGCAGGAGCAGTACGACCAGGCCGCGCTCACCGCACAGAACGGCGGTGTGCCCGTCCAGGAGAGCGCCCTGAGCAAGCTGCTCTCCTCCCACCCGGACTACCACACCCGCCTGCACCACCTGCAGCCGTACCTCCAGCCGCAGCAGTCCCACTGAGTCCCGGAAACGCCGAAGGGCGGCCACCCCGAAACGGAGTGGCCGCCCTTCATGCTGCTCGCTTACTGGTTGTACGGACCGTAGTCGTAGTCCTCCAGCGGAACGGCCTGGCCGGAGCCGGTGCCGAACGGCGAGTAGTCGATGTCGTCGTAGCCGACGGCCGAGTACATCGCGGCCTTGGCCTCCTCGGTCGGCTCGACCCGGATGTTGCGGTAGCGGGACAGACCCGTACCGGCCGGGATGAGCTTACCGATGATGACGTTCTCCTTGAGGCCGATGAGGCTGTCGGACTTGGCGTTGATCGCCGCGTCCGTCAGAACTCGGGTCGTCTCCTGGAAGGAGGCGGCCGACAGCCAGGACTCCGTCGCCAGCGAGGCCTTGGTGATACCCATCAGCTGCGGACGACCGGAGGCCGGGTGACCGCCCTCCTGGACCACACGACGGTTCTCGGTCTCGAACTTCGAGCGCTCGACCAGCTCGCCGGGCAGCAGCTCGGCGTCGCCGGACTCGATGATCGTCACGCGGCGGAGCATCTGCCGGATGATGATCTCGATGTGCTTGTCGTGGATCGACACACCCTGCGAGTTGTAGACCTTCTGGACCTCACCGACCAGGTGGACCTGGACGGCACGCTGACCCAGGATGCGCAGCACGTCGTGCGGGTTGGTGGCACCCACGGTGAGCTGCTGGCCCACCTCGACGTGGTCGCCCTCGCGGACCAGGACCTTGGCACGCTTCGAGATCGGGAACGCCGTCTCGTCGCTGCCGTCGTCCGGGGTGACGACGATCTTCTTGGTCTTCTCGGTCTCCTCGATCCGCACGCGGCCGTTGGCCTCGGAGATCGGGGCGACACCCTTCGGGGTACGGGCCTCGAAGAGCTCGACGACACGGGGCAGACCCTGGGTGATGTCGTCACCGGCCACACCACCGGTGTGGAAGGTACGCATCGTCAGCTGGGTACCGGGCTCACCGATGGACTGGGCGGCGATGATGCCGACCGCCTCACCGATGTCGACCAGCTTGCCGGTGGCCAGCGAACGGCCGTAGCACATCGCGCAGGTGCCGACATGCGACTCGCAGGTCAGGATCGAGCGGGTCTTGACCTCCTCGATGCCGTGGTGCACCAGCTGGTCGATGAGCACGTCACCGAGGTCCACGTTGGCCGGCGCGATCACCTTGCCGTCGATGACGACGTCCTCGGCGAGCATGCGGGCGTAGACGCTGGTCTCGACGTCGTCCGCCTTGCGCAGCACACCGTCGGCGTCGCGGTTGGCGATCCGCAGCTTCAGACCGCGCTCGGTACCGCAGTCCTCCTCGCGGATGATGACGTCCTGCGAGACGTCCACCAGACGACGGGTCAGGTAACCCGAGTCGGCGGTACGCAGGGCGGTGTCCGCCAGACCCTTACGGGCACCGTGGGTGGCGATGAAGTACTCCAGCACCGTGAGGCCGTCCCGGTACGAGGCCTTGATGGGCCGCGGGATGGTCTCGTTCTTGGCGTTGGACACCAGACCACGCATACCGGCGATCTGACGCAGCTGCATCATGTTTCCTCGCGCCCCGGACTCGATCATGATGTAGATCGAGTTGGTACGCGGGAAGTTCTGCTGCATCGCCTCGGCCACTTCGCCGGAGGCCTTGTTCCAGATGACGATCAGTTCCTGCGTGCGCTCGTCCTTGGTGACGAGACCACGCTCGAACTGCTTCTGGATCTTGAGGGCCTGCTCCTCGTAGTGCTCGAGGATCTGCGGCTTCTCCGGCGGGCCGATGATGTCGGAGAACGCGACGGTGACGCCGGAACGGGTGGCCCAGTAGAAGCCGGCCGCCTTCAGGTTGTCGAGCGTCGCCGCCACGATGACCTTCGGGTAGCGCTCGGCGAGATCGTTGACGATCTCGGAGAGCTGCTTCTTGCCGACCTGGTAGTCGACGAACGGGTAGTCCTCGGGCAGCAGCTCGTTGAAGAGCGCGCGGCCCAGGGTGGTGCGCAGGCGGAACGAGTCACCCTGCTGCCACTCGGGCTCGCCCTCCTCGCGGGCCGGCGGCGTCCACTCGCGCGGCGGGATGGTGCCCACCGGGAAGCGGATGTCGATCGACGACTGCAGCGCGAGCTCGCCGGCATCGAAGGCCATGATCGCCTCGGCCGTGGAGCCGAACGCGCGGCCCTCGCCCTTGGTGTCACGCAGCTCGCCGTCGGTGGTGAGGAAGAACAGACCGAGGACCATGTCCTGGGTCGGCATCGTCACCGGACGGCCGTCGGCGGGCTTGAGGATGTTGTTCGAGGACAGCATCAGGATGCGGGCCTCGGCCTGCGCCTCCGCGGACAGCGGCAGGTGCACGGCCATCTGGTCACCGTCGAAGTCCGCGTTGAACGCGGTGCAGACGAGCGGGTGGATCTGGATGGCCTTGCCCTCGACCAGCTGCGGCTCGAAGGCCTGGATGCCGAGGCGGTGCAGGGTGGGAGCACGGTTCAGCAGCACCGGGTGCTCGGCGATGACCTCTTCGAGGACGTCGTACACGACCGTGCGGCCGCGCTCCACCATGCGCTTGGCGCTCTTGATGTTCTGCGCGTGGTTCAGGTCGACCAGGCGCTTCATCACGAACGGCTTGAAGAGCTCCAGCGCCATGGCCTTGGGCAGACCACACTGGTGCAGCTTCAGCTGCGGGCCGACGACGATGACGGAACGCGCCGAGTAGTCGACTCGCTTGCCGAGCAGGTTCTGACGGAATCGACCCTGCTTGCCCTTCAGCATGTCGCTGAGGGACTTCAGCGGGCGGTTGCCGGGGCCGGTGACCGGGCGACCGCGACGGCCGTTGTCGAAGAGGGCGTCAACAGCCTCCTGAAGCATGCGCTTCTCGTTGTTGACGATGATCTCCGGGGCACCGAGGTCCAGGAGCCTCTTCAGACGGTTGTTGCGGTTGATCACACGGCGGTACAGGTCGTTCAGGTCGGAGGTCGCGAAGCGGCCACCGTCCAGCTGCACCATCGGACGCAGGTCCGGCGGGATGACCGGGACGCAGTCCAGGACCATGCCCTTGGGGCTGTTGGACGTCTGCAGGAACGCGGAGACGACCTTCAGCCGCTTGAGGGCACGGGTCTTCTTCTGGCCCTTGCCGGTGCGGATGATCTCGCGGAGCCTCTCGGCCTCCTCCTCGAGGTCGAAGGACTCCAGGCGCTTCTGCAGCGCCGCGGCACCCATCGAGCCGTCGAAGTACGTGCCGAAGCGGTCACGCAGCTCACGGTAGAGCAGCTCGTCGCCCTCCAGGTCCTGGACCTTGAGGTTCTTGAACCGGTTCCACACCTCGTCGAGGCGGTCGATCTCGCGCTGCGCACGGTCGCGCAGCTGCTTCATCTCGCGCTCGGCACCCTCGCGCACCTTGCGGCGCACATCGGCCTTGGCGCCCTCGGCCTCCAGCTCGGCCAGGTCGGTCTCGAGCTTCTTGGCGCGGGCCTCGAGGTCGGCGTCGCGGCGGTTCTCGATCTGCTGGCGCTCGACCGAGACGTGCGCCTCCAGGGAGGGCAGGTCGCGGGTACGACGCTCGTCGTCGACGTACGTGATCATGTACGCCGCGAAGTAGATGACCTTCTCGAGGTCCTTCGGCGCCAGGTCCAGCAGGTAGCCGAGGCGCGAAGGAACACCCTTGAAGTACCAGATGTGCGTGACGGGCGCGGCAAGCTCGATGTGGCCCATCCGCTCACGGCGCACCTTGGCGCGCGTGACCTCGACGCCACAGCGCTCACAGATGATGCCCTTGAAGCGGACGCGCTTGTACTTGCCGCAGTAGCACTCCCAGTCCCGGGTCGGACCGAAGATCTTCTCGCAGAAGAGTCCGTCCTTTTCGGGCTTCAGGGTGCGGTAGTTGATCGTCTCGGGCTTCTTGACCTCGCCGTGGCTCCACTGACGGATGTCGTCAGCGGTGGCCAGACCGATCCGGAGCTCGTCGAAGAAGTTGACGTCGAGCACTATGCGTCAATCCCTCTCAGGGTCGTAAGTCTTTGGTCTGAAACGGGGGCCTGGGGGTCGGCGGGGCCCTGTGGGTGAGGGCCCCGCCGGACTCCCGTCAGACCTCTTCGACGCTGCTCGGCTCGCGCCGGGACAGGTCGATACCGAGCTCCTCCGCAGCGCGGAAGACGTCCTCGTCGGTGTCACGCATCTCGATGGACATACCGTCGCTGGACAGCACCTCCACGTTCAGGCAGAGCGACTGCATCTCCTTGATGAGCACCTTGAAGGACTCGGGGATGCCGGGCTCGGGGATGTTCTCGCCCTTGACGATGGCCTCGTACACCTTCACGCGGCCCGTGACGTCGTCGGACTTGATGGTCAGCAGCTCCTGGAGGGCGTACGCGGCGCCGTAGGCCTCGAGGGCCCACACCTCCATCTCACCGAAGCGCTGGCCACCGAACTGCGCCTTACCACCCAGCGGCTGCTGGGTGATCATCGAGTACGGGCCGGTCGACCGCGCGTGCAGCTTGTCGTCGACCAGGTGGTGCAGCTTCAGGATGTACATGTAGCCGATCGAGATCGGGTCCGGGAACGGCTCACCGCTACGGCCGTCGAACAACCGCGCCTTGCCGGACGGCAGCACCATGCGGTCGCCGTCGCGGTTCGGCAGGGTGTTGGCCAGCAGACCGGTGACCTCGTCCTCGCGGGCACCGTCGAAGACCGGGGTGGCGACGTTGGTGCGCGGGGCGACCTGGTCGGCACCGATGATCTGCAGACGCTGCGCCCACTCGTCGGCGAGGCCGGAGACGTCCCAGCCCTGGCTGGCGAGCCAGCCGAGGTGGATCTCCAGGACCTGTCCCGGGTTCATTCGGGACGGCACGCCGAGCGGGTTGAGGATGATGTCGACCGGGGTGCCGTCCTCCAGGAACGGCATGTCCTCGATCGGCAGGATCTTCGAGATGACACCCTTGTTGCCGTGACGGCCGGCGAGCTTGTCACCGTCGGTGATCTTGCGCTTCTGCGCGACGTAGACGCGGACCAGCTGGTTCACGCCCGGCGGCAGCTCGTCGCCCTCCTCGCGGTCGAAGACGCGCACGCCGATGACCTTGCCGGTCTCACCGTGCGGCACCTTCAGCGAGGTGTCACGGACCTCACGGGCCTTCTCACCGAAGATCGCGCGCAGCAGGCGCTCCTCGGGGGTCAGCTCGGTCTCACCCTTCGGGGTGACCTTGCCGACGAGGATGTCACCGGCGATGACCTCGGCACCGATGCGGATGATGCCGCGCTCGTCGAGGTCGGCGAGGACCTCCTCCGAGACGTTCGGGATGTCCCGGGTGATCTCCTCCGGGCCGAGCTTGGTGTCACGAGCGTCGACCTCGTGCTCCTCGATGTGGATCGAGGAGAGGACGTCGTCCTGCACGAGGCGCTGCGACAGGATGATCGCGTCCTCGTAGTTGTGACCCTCCCACGGCATGAACGCCACGAGCAGGTTCTTGCCGAGGGCCATCTCACCGTTCTCGGTGGCCGGGCCGTCGGCCAGGACCTGGCCCTCGACGACGCGGTCGCCCTCGTTGACGACGACCTTCTGGTTGACCGAGGTGCCCTGGTTGGACCGGGAGAACTTGTGCAGGCGGTACGTGATGTACGTGCCGTCGTCGTTGGCGGTGGTGACGTAGTCCGCGGAGACCTCCTGGACCACACCGGCCTTCTCGGCCTTGACGACGTCGCCGGCGTCGACGGCGGAGCGGTACTCCATGCCGGTACCGACGAGCGGGGACTCGGACTTGATCAGGGGCACGGCCTGGCGCATCATGTTCGCGCCCATGAGGGCGCGGTTGGCGTCGTCGTGCTCCAGGAACGGGATCATCGCGGTCGCGACCGACACCATCTGGCGCGGCGACACGTCCATGTAGTGGACCTCGTCACCGGGGACGTAGTCGACCTCGCCGCCACGGCGGCGCACCAGGACGCGTTCGGCGAACCGCATGTCCTCGGTGAGCGGCGCGTTGGCCTGCGCGATGACGAAGCGGTCCTCCTCGTCGGCGGTCAGGTAGTCGACCTCGTCGGTGACCTGGCCGTCGATCACCTTGCGGTACGGGGTCTCGACGAAACCGAACGCGTTGACCCGGCCGTAGGAGGCCAGCGAGCCGATCAGACCGATGTTCGGGCCTTCCGGCGTCTCGATCGGGCACATACGGCCGTAGTGCGAGGGGTGGACGTCACGGACCTCGAAGCCGGCCCGCTCACGGGAGAGACCACCCGGGCCGAGGGCGTTCAGACGACGCTTGTGCGTCAGCCCCGACAGCGGGTTGTTCTGGTCCATGAACTGGGACAGCTGGCTGGTGCCGAAGAACTCCTTGATGGAGGCGACGACCGGCCGGATGTTGATCAGGGTCTGCGGCGTGATCGCCTCGACGTCCTGCGTGGTCATGCGCTCGCGCACGACGCGCTCCATACGGGCGAGACCCGTACGGACCTGGTTCTGGATCAGCTCGCCGACGCTGCGGATACGACGGTTGCCGAAGTGGTCGATGTCATCGGTCTCGACCATGATCGAGCGACCGGACTCGCCGACCGTCTCGGTCTCACCGGCGTGCAGCTTCACCAGGTACTTGATGGTGGCGATGACGTCGTCGGTGGTGAGCACACCGGCGTCCAGCGGCTCGTCCGCACCGAGCTTCTTGTTCACCTTGTAGCGGCCGACCTTCGCCAGGTCGTAGCGCTTCGGGTTGAAGTAGAGGTTCTCCAGCAGCGTCTGCGCGGCCTCACGCGTGGGCGGCTCGCCCGGACGCAGCTTGCGGTAGATGTCGAGCAGCGCGTCGTCCTGGCCCTGGGTGTGGTCCTTCTCCAGGGTGGCGCGCATCGACTCGTAGTCGCCGAACTCCTCGAGGATCTGCTCGGTCGTCCAGCCGAGCGCCTTCAGCAGCACGGTGACCGACTGCTTGCGCTTGCGGTCGATACGGACACCGACCATGTCACGCTTGTCGATCTCCATCTCCAGCCAGGCACCCCGGGACGGGATGATCTTGGCGGAGAAGATGTCCTTGTCGGACGTCTTGTCGATGGAGGAGTCGAAGTAGACACCGGGGGAACGGACCAGCTGAGACACCACGACACGCTCGGTGCCGTTGATGACGAAGGTGCCCTTGTTCGTCATGAGCGGGAAGTCGCCCATGAAGACGGTCTGGGACTTGATCTCACCGGTCTCGTTGTTGGTGAACTCGGCGGTGACGAAGAGCGGAGCCGCGTACGTGAAGTCGCGCTCCTTGCACTCGTCGATGGAGTTCTTCGGCGGCTCGAAGCGGTGGTCCCGGAACGTCAGGGACATCGACCCGGAGAAGTCCTCGATCGGGGAGATCTCCTCGAAGATCTCCTCCAGACCGGACTTGGTGGGGACGTCCTGACCGTTCTCAAGAGCCTCCTCGACCCGACTCTGCCAGGCGGTGTTGCCGAGCAGCCAGTCAAAGCTCTCGGTCTGCAGCGCGAGCAGGTTCGGAACCTCGAGAGGCTCCTTGATCTTTGCAAAGGAGATGCGCAGCGGGGCGGTGCTGGCGCCGTTGTTCATATTCGCGGTCGAGGCGTTGCGCGAGGCGGCCAAGAGGGGGTCCTTCCGAGGGCTCGGACTCACTACGCGCGTGCCGTTCCCTTCCTCTTGCACAGAGACAGAAACCCCAGGTCAAGGGAGGTTTAGTCATCAATGCGAGAGTGAGGGCAGACCCCTGGTGACGGGCAGGGGACAGCTAACAGGCAGCGCAAAGGGTCAGTGTAGCCACTTGGCACACTGATGTCCAGTGCGGGTTTTGCGAGACCCTCGTTGTTCTCAACGCCCTCGTCAACGCCCTCGGCATGTCTGCCCTCAATGCACGTTGATACTGCCCTCTCCGTCGTCGATCCATGCCTCGGATTCGGATCCTTGTGACGACGCGTCCTGAGAATTGCGCGCTGCGTGCGGTTCGTCAAGGCCCCCCAGCCCAAACGGGGCTGTCCGGAGACGCAACGAAGATCACCATACCCGCCGCCACCACGAGTTCAAGGCAACCGAGGTCGGACCTCCGGATACGCCGAAGAGCGACCACCCGGATGGATGATCGCTCTTCGGTGCGTTCGCGTTACAGCCCCTAGGAGGCCGTACTCAGCGCGCGGAGGGAGTCGCGGAGACTCCGAAAGGTCTTACTTGACCTCGACGGAGGCGCCGGCGCCCTTGAGGGACTCGGCGGCCTTCTCGGCGGCGTCCTTGGCGACCTTCTCGAGGACCGGCTTCGGAGCGCCGTCCACGAGGTCCTTGGCCTCCTTCAGACCCAGGGAGGTCAGCTCACGCACGACCTTGATGACCTGGATCTTCTTGTCGCCCGCACCGGTGAGGATGACGTCGAACTCGTCCTTCTCCTCCTCGGCCTCGGCGGCGGCGGCCGGACCGGCCGGGCCGGCAACGGCGACCGCGGCGGCGGCGGTGACGTCGAACTTCTCCTCGAAGGCCTTCACGAACTCGGAGAGCTCGATGAGGGTCATCTCCTCGAACTGCGCGAGCAGGTCTTCCTGGCTGAGCTTCGCCATGGTGGGCGATCCTTCCACTAATTTCGGCTGGTGCCGGATGTACATGTATGGCGGGCGTACGTTCGGCCCGCTACGACCTCCGCCTCAGGCGGCGGCGGTCATTTCGCGAGCCGAGTTACTCGGCACCGCCCTGCTCGGCCTGCTTGGCACGAAGAGCGTCCACGGTGCGGACGAGCTTCGACGGGAGCGCCTGGAAGACCTGAGCAGCCTGGGTCTGCTTGCCCTTGAAGGCGCCCGCCAGCTTGGCGAGCAGAACCTCGCGGGACTCGAGGTCCGCAAGCTTCTTGATCTCGTCGGCGGACAGCGCCTTGCCGTCAAGGACACCGCCCTTGATGACGAGGTTCGGGTTGTCCTTGGCGAAGTCACGAAGACCCTTCGCCGACTCCACCGGGTCACCGGTGACGAAGGCGACCGCCGTCGGACCGTTGAACAGGTCGTCGAGCGTCGTGATCCCGGCCTCGTTGGCCGCAATCTTGGTCAGCGTGTTCTTCACCACGGCGTACTGGGCGTTCTCACCGAGCGAACGACGCAGCGTCTTGAGCTGCGCCACGGTGAGACCCCGGTACTCGGTCAGCACAGCGGCGTTCGAGCTGCGGAACTGCTCCGCGAGCTCGGCCACCGCGGCAGCCTTGTCGGGCCTTGCCATAGAGCGTCGGCCTCCTTCCGGGTGATGGGACCGCTCAGAAGGGGCTGGGAAAACGAAACGCCCCGGCGCAGGCGCACGGGGCGGACTCGACCGGCCACACACGCGGGAGAGCGCGTGCTCCGGGAGTTCTTCCACTGTCACCTGCGCGGGTCGTCCACTTCACAGCGGATCCTTCGGTCACCACACCCTCGTTCAAGCGTGCGGCAACGACCAGCGGTCTTTGGCTTCTCAAGGAATGTACGGGACCGGGGCGCCGTAGAGCAAATCGGGCCCTTCGGGGGCCGCCCCGGTCCCCTTGCGTCCTGGACCTGCACCGGGCTCGGGAAACGCTCGTCCTGGGCCCGGGCGACGGTCGTGGGGGACTTGAGGAGACAGTGGTGCCGGCTTCAGGAGACGGTCGTGCTGTTGCTCGCCGAGCTTCCGCCGGACTTCGCCAGGTCCGTGAAGTCCTTGGTGTCGGAGGCCGGGGGCGCGACGGCGGTGACCTTCACGCCGTAGTCGCTGTAGTAGGCCGTGCTGGTCATGGCGCCGTTCGCCATGTCCGCCTTCTCGACCTTCTTGACCAGCAGGTCCTGCCCGTTGACCCAGATGTCGATGGTCTCCGTGGTGACGCCCGCCTGGCTGAGCTGCTTCTTCAGGCCAGCCAGCTGGTCGGCGGTGAGGTTGCTGTTCTTGCCGGCGAGGTCGGCGACATTGACCGTGCCCGAGTAGTGCGTGGCGTCCGCGCCGGAGACCTTCTCCTCCCCGACCTTCTTCACGTCGCCGGAGGCCAGCAGCAGCTTCACCGACTGGTTCGGCGTGGTGTTCTGGATCTGGTCCTTCAGGTAGGCGCCGGAGCCGCCGCCGAGCTTGGCGAGGTCGTCGTACGCGTACCGGATCCAGTGCTTGCCGAACTGCTGGGCGAACTTCTCGCTCATCTTGGCGTAGTAGGCGTCCGGCAGATAGCGGGCCTCCATCGACGTGGAGCCCGCCTTGCGCATCGCCTCGGCCATCTGGCCGCCGGTGTACGTGATGGTGAGGTTGCCCCTGAGGCCCTTGCCCCAGGCGAGGGCGCCGTTCGCCGTCATCGACATGGTGTCGCCGATGGTCGTGGTGGAGCGCACCTTGGACGACTCGGCGTTGTCGGTGGACTTGTCGGCCGAACGCAGGGCGGCGAGGGGGCTGACGTGCGTGACGCTCCTGCCGACCGCCCTGTCCCCCTTGCCGGAGTCCTGCGAGCCGCAGGCGGCCAGTCCGGTCAGTGCCGTGACCACCGCGGCGGAAAGGGCCACCCGGCGAACGGTCGTGCTCTTCATGTCCCACCCCTATGCATGTCCTGTGCCTGCACGGTAACTCAGGCCACTGACAGTTGTACGAAAGGTCGCACACACATAGGACGGGCCCTGCACCTCGAAGGTTGCAGGGCCCGTCGCTATTGATGCGTGCCTGACGCGGCTACCGGGGTGAGCGCGGGGCTCAGACGGCGGCCGGGTCCTCCTCGACGAGGAGGTTGCGCGTGCGGTTCGAGTCGACCGGAATGCCGGGGCCCATCGTGGTGCTGATGGCGGCCTTCTTGATGTAGCGACCCTTGGCGGCGGACGGCTTCAGACGGAGGATCTCCTCCAGCGCGGCGCCGTAGTTCTCCACCAGCTTGGTGTCGTCGAACGACACCTTGCCGATGATGAAGTGCAGGTTCGAGTGCTTGTCGACGCGGAACTCGATCTTGCCGCCCTTGATGTCGGTGACGGCCTTGGCCACGTCGGGGGTGACGGTGCCGGTCTTCGGGTTCGGCATCAGACCACGCGGGCCGAGGACGCGGCCGAGGCGGCCGACCTTGCCCATGAGGTCCGGGGTGGCGACGACGGCGTCGAAGTCCAGACGGCCCTTCGCAACCTCGTCGATCAGTTCGTCGGAGCCGACGATGTCGGCGCCCGCGGCCTCTGCGGCCGCAGCACGGTCACCGGTCGCGAAGACCAGGACCCGGGCGGTCTTGCCGGTGCCGTGCGGCAGGTTCACGGTGCCACGGACCATCTGGTCGGCCTTGCGCGGGTCGACACCCAGACGGAAGGCGACCTCGACGGTGCCGTCGAACTTGGTCGTGGAGGTCTCCTTGGCGAGACGGACGGCCTCGAGCGGGGCGTACAGCTTCTCCCGGTCGACCTTGGCGTCCGCAGCGCGGAGAGCCTTGCTGCGCTTGCTCACAACTGCTCCTGTGTGTTCTGAAAGGAGTCGTGGTACGGGCCGAGCAGGCCCTGCCACGTGCGACCGGCTACGGCCGCATGACTGCTGGGGGTGGGGTTCAGCCCTCGACCGTGACGCCCATGGAACGCGCGGTACCGGCGATGATCTTCGCGGCGGCGTCCAGGTCGTTCGCGTTCAGGTCGGGCATCTTGGTCTGGGCGATCTCGCGGACCTGCGCCTCGGTGATCTTGGCGACCTTGGTCTTGTGCGGCTCGCCGGAGCCCTTCTCGATGCCCGCGGCCTTGAGGATCATCTTCGCGGCCGGCGGCGTCTTGGTGACGAAGGTGAAGGAACGGTCCTCGTAGACCGTGATCTCCACCGGGATGACCCAACCGCGCTGCGACTCGGTCGCGGCGTTGTAGGCCTTGCAGAACTCCATGATGTTGACGCCGTGCTGACCCAGCGCGGGGCCGACCGGCGGGGCCGGGTTGGCGGCGCCGGCCTGGA
The DNA here is from genome assembly GCF_040642095.1 of Streptomyces sp. NPDC020362. Taxonomy (NCBI): domain Bacteria; kingdom Bacillati; phylum Actinomycetota; class Actinomycetes; order Kitasatosporales; family Streptomycetaceae; genus Streptomyces; species Streptomyces sp. NPDC020362. The sequence continues at coordinate 112,231 of NZ_JBFAET010000008.1, read as the reverse complement.
TCTGGAGCTTGATGAGCCCCGTGACCTTCTTCTTCTTGGGAGGCATGCTCTCTCCGGGTCCTTACTGAGAGGTTGATTGCCATCCACGCCGTCGACCTGCGCCCATCGGGGCAAGATCTCGCAGATGGCATACCGCACAACGATAGCCGCTGTCGCCTCAAGACAAGAAATCGGCCTGGTCAGGGGGACGGCGCGGGGTCTTCGGGCCGTCGGTCGCGCAGCACGTACGCGGCTCCGGCCAGCACGACGAGCACGGTCGCCGCGCCCGGCACGGCAAGCAGTGTGGCGACGCTCTTCCGGCCGGTGTCGTCGGCGAGCGCGACCTGCTCCGGCTCGCCGGGCGCGTGGAGTACGTCCACGGTGTCACCCTCGGCGAGGCCACGCGCGCGCGTGCCGAAGGGAAGGCCGGCCGTCAGCTCCTCGCCCGCCACGGAGAACGTCACGCTGCAGCCGCCCAGGAAGCAGGCCCCGTCGTGGAACGTGGCCCTGGCCGGCTCCGCGCCCCGTACCTCGGTCCGCAGCCAGGCCGCCGGGAGGAAGACCACGTACGTCAGCACCAGCAGCGCCAGTGCGGCCACGGCGCCGAGGACCGCGGGCCGGACACGGCGAGAGCGCCCCGGCCCGGTCCTCACCGGCGGGGCGCCCTCGGCGTGTGTGCTCAGTTCTTCTGGATCTGGTCGAAGGAGAGCTCGACCGGCGTCTCGCGGCCGAAGATCTCCACCAGGCCCTTGACCTTCTTGGAGTCCGCGTTGATCTCGTTGATGGTCGCCTGGAGCGTGGCGAACGGGCCGTCGGTGACGGTGACCGAGTCGCCGACCTCGAAGTCCAGCACCTGGACCTCGACCTTGCGCTGCGGGGCGGGCTTGCCCTCGGCCTCGGCGGCCTCGCGGGCGGCCTTCTCCTCCGCCTCCGGGGCGAGCATCTTGACGATCTCGTCCAGGGTCAGCGGGTAGGGGTCGTAGGCGTTGCCGACGAACCCGGTGACGCCCGGGGTGTTGCGGACGACGCCCCAGGACTCGTTGGTCAGGTCCATACGGACCAGGACGTAACCCGGCAGCTTGTTCTGCTTGATCGTCTTGCGGTCGCCGTTCTTGATCTGGACGACCTCTTCCTGCGGCACCTCGGCCTGGAAGATGTAGTCCTCGACGTTCAGCGAGACGGCGCGCTGCTCCAGGTTGGTCTTCACGCGGTTCTCGTAACCGGCGTAGGTGTGGATGACGTACCACTCGCCGGGCAGGGAACGCAGTTCCTCGCGCAGGGCCTCGACCGGGTCGACGGGCTCGGCGGCCTCTTCCTCGGCGGGCTCTTCCTCCGCGGCTTCTTCGGCTTCGTCGGCCGGGATGACGGGCTCGGCGTCCGAGACGTCCTCGCCCTCCTCATCCTCGACGTGCAGCGCGCTCTCCTCGGCGGGCACGCCCGACTCGGCCTCGGCAGCCTCGAACTCGTCCTGCTCGTCCGCGCCCTCGACGATGTCGAGCTCGTCGTCCACCGTCTCGTCCGGCTCGATGGCGTCGTTCAGGTTCGGGTCAGACACGATGGCTGCTTCTTCCTGGATACATAGGGGTGGAACATGCGAAAACGGGCGCCGGTACCACGGCGCCCTTCGCTCTTGGCTCAGCCGAAGACGTACTTGGCCGCGTGGTTGAGCCCATAGTCAATCACGGTCACCAGGGCGATCATGATCGCGACGAAGAAGATCACCACAGTGGTGTACGACGTCAGCTGGTTGCGCGAGGGCCAGACGACCTTGCGGAGCTCCGCGACGATCTGGCGGTAGAAGATGGCGAGGCGCTTCAGCGGGCCCTTCTTGGCACGCTTGCCGCCCTTACGGGCCTTCTTCTTGGACTCGGACAGCTCGTCCTGAGCATCAGGCGTGTCGATGGAGCCCACGGCGTCCGTCATTCGTCCTCACCTGATCCCGGGTCGTGGCCGTGCCGCGCCCGGTTCCTGAGCCGCACGGCGGTGCATTGCTGTACGTACATGCGCACACATCCTGGCGGTGTGTGTAGCAGGGCCGGAGGGACTTGAACCCCCAACCGCCGGTTTTGGAGACCGGTGCTCTACCAATTGAGCTACGACCCTTTGGTGTGTCCCCCAACGTACCGCATCCGGCCGGGTGCTCGGTGTGCACCGGCTGAGTTGCGGCTGCTGAAGGCCAACGAGGTGAGAGTGTACGTGGTCCGCGGCCCGGCGTCGAACAGAAAGTGCCTGTCCGGGGCATGGGCGCAGAAGATCGTCCTGGCCGGAGGCCGGATTCGGACCCCTGTTCACGGCTCGCCCCCTGGCTGTTCAGTCTGTGAAACCCGCGTGCCGGGGACATTTCCTGTCTGAAACCATGGCCCCATGAGCGCTGCAACCCCTCCCACCGAGCGCCGGGTCTCCGCCCGAGTCGGCGCGATCTCCGAGTCCGCCACCCTCGCCGTGGACGCCAAGGCCAAGGCCCTGAAGGCCGCCGGGCGTCCGGTGATCGGCTTCGGCGCCGGTGAGCCCGACTTCCCGACTCCGGACTACATCGTCGAGGCCGCGATCGAGGCCTGCAAGAACCCGAAGTACCACCGCTACACCCCGGCCGGCGGTCTGCCCGAGCTGAAGGCCGCGATCGCCGCGAAGACGCTGCGCGACTCCGGCTGGGAGCCCGACGCCTCCCAGATCCTCGTCACCAACGGCGGCAAGCAGGCCATCTACGAGGCGTTCGCCGCGATCCTCGACCCGGGCGACGAGGTCATCGTCCCCGCGCCGTACTGGACGACGTACCCGGAGTCGATCCGCCTGGCCGGCGGGGTCCCGGTGGAGGTCGTCGCCGACGAGACGACCGGCTACCGCGTCTCGGTCGAGCAGCTGGAGGCGGCGCGCACGGAAAAGACGAAGGTCGTGCTCTTCGTCTCCCCGTCCAACCCGACCGGCGCCGTCTACAGCCGGGAGGAGGCCGAGGCGATCGGCCGCTGGGCCGTCGAGCACGGCCTGTGGGTCCTCACGGACGAGATCTACGAGCACCTCGTCTACGGCGACGCACAGTTCACCTCGCTGCCGGCGCTCCTGCCCGAGCTGCGCGACAAGTGCATCGTGGTCAACGGTGTGGCGAAGACGTACGCCATGACCGGCTGGCGCGTGGGCTGGGTCATCGGCCCGAAGGACGTCGTCAAGGCAGCGACCAACCTGCAGTCGCACGCCACCTCGAACGTCTCGAACGTGGCCCAGGTGGCCGCGCTGGCCGCCGTCTCCGGCGACCTGGAGGCCGTCGCGAAGATGCGTGAGGCGTTCGACCGCCGCCGTAAGACGATCGTGCGGATGCTCAACGAGATCGACGGCGTGCTCTGCCCGGAGCCCGAGGGCGCCTTCTACGCCTACCCGTCGGTCAAGGGGCTGCTCGGCAAGGAGATCCGCGGCAAGCGCCCGCAGGACACCGTCGAGCTGGCCGCGCTGATCCTGGAGGAGGCCGAGGTCGCGGTCGTCCCGGGCGAGGCCTTCGGCACCCCGGGCTATCTGCGGCTGTCGTACGCACTCGGTGACGAGGATCTCGTCGAGGGCGTGAGCCGGATGCAGAAGCTGCTGGCGGAGGCACGGGACTGAGGTCCCTTCCGCTCCAGGTCACTTTCACGCGCGCGTGCGGGCCGTCCTCCCTGCGGGGAGGCGGCCCGTTCGCGCGTGCGAGCAAGGCCACGTTCGGGGAAAGTGCTACCGGGGCGGCTGGGACGTGCGGCAGGATCCTGGGATGGAGCGTGTACGTGACCTCTCTGAGCTGCCGAAAGCCCATCTGCACCTGCACTTCACCGGCTCGATGCGGCCGGGAACCGTCCTGGAGCTGGCCGACAAGTACGGCGTGCGCCTGCCCGAGACGCTGACCGAGGCACTGACCAGCGGCGAGCCACCGAGGCTGCGCGCGACGGACGAGCGCGGCTGGTTCCGCTTCCAGCGGCTGTACGACGCGGCGCGCTCCTGCCTGAGGCAGCCGGAGGACATCCAGCGGCTGGTCCGGGAGGCCGCCGAGGAGGACCTGAGGGACGGCTCGGGCTGGCTGGAGATCCAGGTCGACCCGACGTCGTACGCACCCCGGCTGGGCGGGCTGATCCCGGCCCTGGAGATCATCCTGGACGCGGTGGACACGGCGGTGCGGGAGACCGGGCTCGGGATGCGGGTCCTGGTGGCGGCGAACCGTATGAAGCACCCTTTGGACGCGCGCACGCTGGCCCGGCTCGCGGTGCGGTACGCCGACCGGGGCGTGGTCGGCTTCGGGCTGTCGAACGACGAACGGCGGGGCATGGCGCGGGACTTCGACCGCGCCTTCGCCATCGCACGCGACGGCGGCCTCCTGTCCGCCCCGCACGGCGGCGAGCTGACCGGCCCGGCGTCGGTGCGGGACTGCCTGGACGACCTGCACGCCTGCCGGATCGGCCACGGCGTGCGGGCGGCGGAGGACCCGCGGCTGCTGAAGCGGCTGGCCGACCGTGGGGTGACCTGCGAGGTGTGCCCGGCGTCGAACGTGGCCCTCGGCGTGTACGAGAAGCCGGAGGACGTACCGCTGCGCGCCTTCTTCGAGGCGGGCGTCCCGATGGCACTGGGCGCCGACGACCCGCTGCTCTTCGGTTCGCGGCTGGCCGCCCAGTACGAGATCGCCCGCCACCACCACGGCTTCACGGACAGCGAGCTGGCGGAACTGGCCCGCCAGTCGATCCGGGGCTCCGCGGCGCCGGAGGACGTCAGGGCGCGGCTGCTGGCCGGCGTGGACGAGTGGCTGACGCGCCCGGCCGACTGACCTGGGCGTACGGCGACGGGGAGGGCTTGAAGCAGATCAGGACCTCGACGGGATGCCCGCCGCCGGGCGGCTGGACGAGCTCCGGAAGCGCCGCCATCAGCGCCGAGTGGCCCTGGGCGACGCGCTTGTGGTGCGGACCCCACCCTGCGGCGCCGGCGAGGCGGGTGGCGGTCTCGGCGAAGACACCCCGGTTGCCGAACAGGAAGAACGTGCGGGCGTGGGTGGCGTGCCGCAGCCGTTCCCGGCACTCGAACCGGTCCATCCGCTGGCGCCAGGCGGCGGCGTCCCGCGCGGTGCGCGCCTCGTCGGTGCCGGCGGTCACCGGGGTGCCCCGGCGCAGTTTCCGGCGCAGCTCGGGCCACCGGCTGGGGCGCAGCCCGAGTGTGTGGTGGGCCAGGACGAGGTCGACCCGCTCGCCCCGGCCCTCGTCGGGCGGGATCCCGTCGCGCAGCGGCACATGGACGATCGTGTGCGGGGAGCAGGCGGCGAAGGAGAACAGGCCCGCGAGCCGGTTCAGCCCGTCGTGATCGCCGAGCAGCAGGCCGATGGGGTCGGGCGCGGTCAGTGACGTGCGGCGCAGGGGCTGCCGGGGCTGGACGACACGGTGCTCGTACGGCCCGGTCCCGGGCCTGAATGCGTGCAGCCTCAGCCGCATGCGGGATGCCTCATGACCTCAGGGTCACGGTCGGCCGTCCTCCTGCGCAACGGAGATTCCCGGGGCGATCCCGCCCAGCAGGGTCCGGGTGAGCCGGGCGGCGAATGCGTCCACGGGCGGCGGTGCACCGGTCTCGGTGGCGTCGTAGGCGAACGCGCGCTGGGCGCAGGCGCCGAGGAGGAGCGAGGCGGCCGCGAAGGTGTCGGCGTCCTCGCGGACACGGCCGGCGTCCTGCTCGGCGCGCAGGTAGGCGTCCAGGCTCTCGATCGGCGCGTGCGGCCCGGAGCCGATCTTCCGCAGCGCCTCGTAGTGCCGGCGCTTGAGCTGCGTCTCGGCGTACAGGGAGGCCGCGATCGGGAAGCTCTGCTCGTAGAAGAGGGCTGCCTGGCGGGCGATCTCGGTGAGGTTCTCCTCCAGGGTTCCCCGTCCCGGCTCGGCCTCCAGGCTGCTCAGCAGGGGGGTGAGCCGGGGCAGGCGCTCGGTGAGCACCCGGACGAACAGATCCTCCTTGCTGTCGAAGTACTTGTAGAGCGCCGCCTCGGAGCAGCCGGCCGCCCTGGCGATCTCCTTGGTGGTGGCTCGGGCAAGTCCGACGGTGAGCATCAGCTCGTGGGCGGCGTCGAGGATGCGGACACGCGCCGGCTTCGTCTCCATGGGGCGTCCATTTCGGGCTTGACGAGTGGGTGAGTGCTTACCCACTCTAGGGGCAGCGGAGGTGAGTAAGTACTCACCCACCAGGGGAACAGGGGAATCACCATGAAGCTCACCGTTTTCGGGGCCACCGGCGGGATCGGCCGGGAGATCGTCCGCCAGGCCCTGGACGCCGGTCACGAGGTCACGGCCGTGGTGCGGGACCCGGCCCGGTTCACCGTCACCGGCGACCGGCTGGACGTCGTACGCTCCGCGCTCGCCGGCCCCGAGGAGCTGCACTCCGCCGTCCGTGGCCGGGACGCGGTGCTGTCCGGCCTGGGCGCGCGCAGCCGCAAGGACGCCGGGGTGGCCGCCCGGCTCACGCGCGCGGTCCTCGGCGCCATGGAGGCGGAGGGCGTACGGCGGCTGCTGGTGGTGAGCGCCGGCCCGGTCGGACCGGCGCCCGAGGACGACGGCCTCCTGGACCGCGGGATGCGGGGCCTGGTGTCGGCGATTCTCAAGGACGTGTACGCCGACCTGCGGGAGATGGAGGCCGAGCTGGCACGCAGCGGCACGGACTGGACGTCCGTGCGGCCGCCGCGCCTGCAGGACAAGCCGCTCACCGGCCGCTACCGCACGGTCGTCGGCGGCTTTCCGCGAGGGGGCCGGTTCATCGCGCGCGCGGACGTCGCCCACGCGATGCTGGCGATGATCGACGACGCGGGGACGGTGAAGCAGGGGGTGGGCGTGGCCTACTGAGCCGGTGCGGCTACAGGCTCACGCCGACCGTGACCGGCTCGTTGACCAGCGTGATCCCGAAGGCCTCGCGGACCCCGGCGACCACCTCGCGGGCGAGGGCCAGCAGGTCCTCGGTGCTGGCGGCGCCCCGGTTGGTGAGGGCGAGGGTGTGCTTGGTGGAGATACGGGCGGGCCCGGTGCCGTACCCCTTGGTGAAGCCCGCCCTGTCGATCAGCCAGGCGGCCGAGGTCTTGGTGTGCCCCTCCCCCGCGGAGTACGCGGGCGGCTCGACGCCGTCGCCCAACCGCTCCCGCACGCGCGCGTGGAAGGCGGCGAACTGCTCGTCGGTGAGGATCGGGTTGGTGAAGAAGGATCCGGCGGACCAGGTGTCGTGGTCCTCGGGGTCGAGGACCATGCCCTTTCCGGCCCGCAGCTTCAGCACGGTCTCGAGGGCTGCGTCGAGCGGCGCCCTCCCGCCCGGCTCCACGCCGAGCGCGCGGGCGGCCTCGGCGTACTTGACCGGCGCCGACAGCCCGTGCGCGTCCTCCAGTTCGAAGCGGACACGCAGCACGACGTAGCGCTCGGGGTCGGCCTTGAAGCGGCTGTGCCGGTACGAGAAGGCGCACTCCTCGTTGGTCAGCGCGACGGTCTCTCCGGCCCGGCGGTCGTACGCGATCACCTCGGTGATCGTCGACGAGACCTCCTGGCCGTAGGCGCCCACGTTCTGGATCGGGGTGGCGCCCGCGGAGCCGGGAATCCCGGCCAGGCATTCGATCCCGGCGAGTCCTGCCTCGACGGTGCGGGCCACGGCGTCCGTCCACACCTCGCCGGCCGCCAGCTCCAGCGTGGTGCCGCGCAGTTCGACGCCGCGGGTGGCGATGCGCAGGGCGGTCCCGTCGAAGCCCTTGTCGCCGATGACCAGGTTCGACCCGCCGCCGATGACCAGCAGCGGTGTCCCGGTGTCGTCGGCGTCGCGGACGGCGGCGATCACCTCGGCGTCGGTCGTCGCGGTGACGAGCCGGGTGGCGGGGCCGCCCAGCCGGAACGTGGTCAGCGGGGCGAGGGGGGCGTCGTGGAGTTCCTGCACGCGCCCAAGACTACGAGACGCCGCAGACAGCACGGCGAGGCGGCACGGGAGCCGGCCCCCGCGACCGTGACCTGGACGGGCACGCACGTACGGGTCCCGGCGACCGTGACCTCTACGAGCACGCACGCGTACGGGCCCCGGCAACCGTGACCTCGACAAGCACGCACGCGTACGGGCCCCGGCAACCGTGACCTTGCCGGGCACGCACGCGTAAGGCCCCGTCGGCGGGGACGGGGCCGTACGCGCGTGTGCCGGACGCGTGCGCCCGGTGGGCGCCGCGGGAGCTCAGAGAGCCGCTGTCTCCAGGACCGGCGCGGGCTCGGTCGCGGCGGCGTCCTGGGCGGTCCTGCGCCGGGCCGGGATCAGCAGGGCCGCGAGCCCGGCGAGGGCGACCACCCCTGAGCCGACGACCAGAGCGGGCCGCAGACCGTCCACGAAGTTCTGCGCGCTCGCGTAGCCGCCCTGCGCGGAGAAGATCGACGACATGACCGCGATGCCGAGCGCGCCGCCCACCTCGCGCAGCGCGTTGTTGGCGCCGGAGGCGATGCCCTGCTCCGCGGGCAGCACGCTGGACATGACCAGGTTGGAGGCCGGCGCGAAGAACAGAGCCATGCCGATGCCGCTGATGATCAGGCCGGGCAGCTGGGTCGCGTAGGAGACGTCCGCGGTGACCACCGAGGCCATGTAGCCGAGGCCGGCGGCCTGCAGGAACAGTCCGGTGGCGACGACCGGGCGGCCGCCGATGCGGTCGGAGAGGATGCCGGCGATCGGCGCGACGAGCATCGGCATGCCGGTCCAGGGGAGCATCCTCAGGCCCGCCTCGGTGGGCGAGTAGCCGAGCACGCCCTGCATGTACTGGCTGAGCAGGAAGATCGAGCCGAACATCCCGAGGAACATCAGGAGGCTCGCGGCGTTGATCCCGGAGAAGGCACGGGAGCGGAACAGCCGCATGGGCAGCATCGGGTTCTTGCTGCGCACGCCGTGGTGCACGAAGCCGGCGAGCAGCGCGCTGCCCGCGATCAGGCCGGTCAGGACGAGGGAGCCGGTCCAGCCGTCGACCGGGCCGCGCACCAGTCCGTACACGATGCCGAAGAGCCCGCCGCTGACGAGCAGGGTCCCGGGGAGGTCGAGCCGGGCGCCGGCGCCGTAGGACTCGGCCAGGCGCAGACGGGCGAGCGGCAGCAGGGCGACGCCGAGCGGGACGTTCAGCCAGAAGATCCAGTGCCAGGAGATGTGCTCGGTGAGGCTGCCCCCGATGAGCGGCCCGGAGGCGACGGCGAGCCCGTTGACCGCGCCCCAGATGCCGTACGCCATACCGCGCCTGGCGGCGGGCACGGCCGCGGTCAGCAGGGTGAGCGTCAGCGGCATCATCACGGCCGCGCCGACGCCCTGGACCGCGCGGGCGGCGATCAGGGAGCCGATGCCGGGGGCCATGGCCGCGGCGGCGGAGGCGCCCGTGAAGACGGTGAGTCCGGCGAGGAAGAGCCGCCGGCGCCCGAAGCGGTCGCCGAGCGCGGCACCGAACATCAGCAGGACGGCGAAGGTGAGCGTGTAGGCGCTCACCGTCCACTCCAGGTCGTCCAGCGCGCCGCCGAGGTCCTTGCGGATGGAGGGCAGGGCAGTGGTGACGACGAGGTTGTCGAGGGCCGCCATGAACCCGGCGACGCTGGTGATGACGAGGGCCCAGACGGCGCCCCCGCGTGATGCCGTGGTGCCTGGTGCTGCGGTCTGCTGCTGTGACATCTCTCCCCCAGAGGGTGCTGAACGATCACTCATTAGTTATTACTTACTAACTTTCACGCCCACGAAAGACGCAGTGCCGTCCTCCGGGCGCACCGCTTTCCGCTACTTCTCCAGCCGGCCCGTGGTCCCGGCCTCCGGATACATCCCCTCCCAGACCCGGTGCTCGGGCGGGAATCCCATGGCAGCAAGGGTGTTGATGAGCATCCCGTACGCCAGGAAGGTCGTCGTCTCACCCGGGTCCGCCCCGAGGGGCAGATGCACGGTGTCCCAGATCCTCATCCAGCCGGCCCGTACGGCCTCGCCGAACGCGTGGTCCCCCTCCGCCTCTGCCGCCGCGACGGTGATGTACGTCTGCATCTGCATCTGGAGCAGCTCGGGCTTCTCCTGGATCAGCTCCACGTACGCCTGCGCCATCGCGCGCAGCGCCTCCTCGCCCTCCAGCCCCTTCGACGCCTCCTCGAAGAGATGGCACATCTCGTCGATGCAGCGCAGTGCGGCGGCGGCGAAGATCGCCTTCTTGCCGGGGAAGAGCCGGAAGAGGTACGGCTGCGAGACTCCGACCCGCTTGGCGATCGCATCGGTGGAGGTGCCGTAGTAGCCCCTCTGCGCGAACTCCGACATCGCCGCACGGATGACGCTCTCGCGCCGCTCTTCTGCACTCATCCTGGACACACCATGAAGTTAGTACTCAATCACTAACTTGGCAAGTAGGTTCTGCGGAAAGGGCTTCCGCGTGGAGGTACGCGTAAGGGGCGCCCAGCCATGGAGGACGCCCCTTACCGCAACAGGTTCGCTCAGGCCGTCAGGCCAGCCGGACGACCGCCCGGGACATGCCCAGCACCTTCTGGCCGCCGCTCTTCGCGGTCAGGTCCACGCGCACGGTGTTGTCGTCGAGCTTGGCCGCGACCTTGCCGCTGACCTCGATCTCCGCGCCGGTCTCGTCGTTCGGGACGACGACCGGCCTGGTGAAGCGGACGCCGTACTCGACGATCGCACCCGGGTCCCCGGTCCAGTCGGTGACCACGCGGATCGCCTCGGCCATGGTGAACATGCCGTGCGCGATGACGTCCGGGAGGCCCACCTCCTTGGCGAACTTCTCGTTCCAGTGGATCGGATTGAAGTCCCCGGAGGCGCCCGCGTACCGCACCAGGGTGTCGCGGGTCACGGGAAAGGTCTGCGTCGGCAGCTCGGTGCCGACCTCGACGTCGTCGTACGCGATCTTCGCCGTCATCGCTTCCTCAGCCCTCCTCGGCCGCACGGGCCACGAGCTTGGTCCATGCGGTCACCACGTGCTCGCCCGCCTCGTCGTGCACCTCGCCGCGGACGTCCAGGATGTCGTTGCCCGCCATGGACTTGATCGCCTCGATGGTGGACGTCACCGTGAGCCGGTCACCCGCGCGCACCGGGCGGCTGTAGACGAACTTCTGGTCGCCGTGGACCACGCGGTCGTAGTCGAGGCCGAGCTGCGAGTCGCGGACGACCTGTCCGGCGTCCCGGAAGGTGATGGAGAACACGAAGGTCGGCGGGGCGATCACATCGGGGTGACCGAACGCCTTGGCGGCCTCGGGGTCCGTGTAGACCGGATTGCTCTCCCCGACCGCCTCGGCGAACTCGCGGATCTTCTCCCGGCCCACCTCGTAGGGCGCGGTGGGCGGATAGGTCCGTCCCACGAAGGACTGGTCGAGCGCCATGGCCCGGCACCTCCTGGTCTCGGCGGCATGCCTGCTCTCAGCAGCGTTTCTGCTCTCAGCAGTGTGTGAAACGACGTGAGGCCGCCCCCAACCTGCGGGGGCGGCCTCACGAACGAGCCTGATTTATCGCGTTTCGCGGTGCGCGGTGTGCGCCTTGCAACGCGGGCAGTGCTTCTTCATCTCAAGACGATCCGGGTTGTTACGCCGGTTCTTCCTGGTGATGTAGTTCCGCTCCTTGCACTCCACGCAGGCCAGCGTGATCTTCGGGCGGACGTCGGTGGCAGCCACGTGAGTGCTCCTAAGACGAACGGATGGACTAATTCAACGCAAGAAAGAGTAGCCGATCGAAGGACCGACCCCGCAATCGGCTACTTTCAGTAGCGGTGACCGGACTTGAACCGGTGACACAGCGATTATGAGCCGCTTGCTCTACCGACTGAGCTACACCGCTTTGATGAGATCGGCCCCGCCTTGCGGCGGAACCTCCCACACCAGAGCCCCAAAACGGAATCGAACCGTTGACCTTCTCCTTACCATGGAGACGCTCTGCCGACTGAGCTATTGGGGCGAGCGATGAAGACATTACACGGTCCCGCACCGTTCACCCAAATCCGTATCCGGGCACCGGGCGCAGGCCCCTGCACGCCTCTCCCGGCGGTCTCGCAAGCCCCGCAGGACGCACTCACGCGCGCGTGAGCGACCCGGGCCGAGCGCTTCTCCACGGCCGGCGCACGGGGGTTCACGGCCGGCGCCCGGGGGTTCCTCCAAGGGCGGACCACACCGGTACGACTATTGCGCTCCTCCGCGCCCTGCAGGGCTCGCCACCCTAGGCTCGACTCACTCTGCGTGATCTTGAGACCACAGCGGCCTTGAGCCCCTCACGCGGCCCTGCCCCGAGCCCCCGGCCCGAGCCCTGGAGTCCGATGCCCGACAGTCAGCCGCAGCCGCCTCCGTCGTCGTCGAACCCGTGGGGGTCCTCCGGCCACCCGGCCCCGGCCCCGCTGCTGCTGTGCGGGGCGCGGCTCACCGACGGCAGGACCGTGGACGTACGGCTGGGCGGCGGGCGCATCGAGGCGGTCGGCACGGCCGGAAGCCTGGCACCGGGTCCGGCCCGGGCGGGCGCCACACGCGTGGACCTCAGCGGCTATCTGCTCCTGCCGGCCCCGGCCGAACCGCACGCCCACAGCGACACCGCACTCTCCGCCGAGTATCCGGGACCGGTGTCGTACGCCCCCGACGACGTCCAGCGCCGGGCCACCGAGGCGGCCCTGCTCCAGCTCGGGCACGGTGCGACGGCGGCACGCGCGCACGTGCGCGTGGGCGATGTCCAGGGCCTGGGCGCGCTCGGCGCCGTACTGCAGGCCCGCCGCTCGCTGCGCGGGCTCGCGGAGCTGACCACGGTGGCCATGCCGCGCCTGCTGACCGGGGCCGCCGGGGCCGACGGGCTCGTGATGCTGCGGGACGCGGTGAAGATGGGCGCCTCCGTGGTGGGCGGCTGCCCGGACCTGGACCCGGATCCGACGGGCTATGTGGAGGCCGTCCTGGAGATGGCCTCCGAGCACGGCTGCCCGGTGGACCTGCACACGGACGCCGCCGACCCGGCCCGGCTCTCCCGGCTCGCCGCCATGGCGGGCGGCCTGCGCCCCGGCGTGACCATCGGCCCGTGCGCCGGTCTGGCGCGCCTGCCCGACGAGGCTGTCTCCCGGCTCGCGGACCAGCTCGCGGCAGCCGGTGTGACGGTGGTGTGCCTGCCGCAGGGCGGCTGCGGGAGCGCCGAGCGGCGGGGGACGGCCCCGGTACGGCTGCTGCGCACGGCCGGGGTACGGGTGGCGGCCGGCAGCGGTGCCCTGCGGGACGTCTCGAACCCCGTCGGCCGCGGCGACCCCCTCGAGGCGGCCTACCTCCTCGCCTCCGCCCACGGCCTGCGCCCCGAGGCCGCGTACGAAGCGGTGAGCACCTCGGCCCGCGCGGCCCTCGGCCTCCCCGAGGTACGCGTGGAGGCCGGATTTCCCGCCGAACTCCTGGCCGTACGCGGCGACCGCCTGGCCGGCACCCTCTCCCTGGCCTACAGCCGCATCGTGGTCCACCGGGGGCGCGTGGTGGCCCGCACGAGCGCGGTCCGCGAGTACTGCAATTCGGCGGCAGCGGCGGAACTGGGGCTGCCACGGCAGGGGCGGGGCGAGTTGTCATGACGGGGCGTGCGGTCCGGGCGGCGGGCCCCAGGACCGGGCGGCAGCCCCCGGACCGCACGCGGCCCGCGGCACAGCCTCACGGCCCGCACTCCGGCGCACGCTCGACATCACCACCCCACACCACCCCATGCGACCCCACACCTCACCGCCCCACACAGCCCCGCGACACCCCACACCCCACCCCTCACCCTCGCCACGCTCCCCCAACCCACCCCGAACTGGTACGGCGGATGCGGCTCTTCGGGCGTACGGTCGGAATCATGCGCATTGTCATCGCTGGTGGTCATGGTCAGATCGCGTTGCGGCTGGAGCGGCTGCTCTCCGCGCGCGGGGACGAGGTCGCGGGGATCATCCGCAACCCCGAGCAGGGCGACGAGCTGCGGGCGGCCGGCGCGGAGCCGGTCCTGCTCGACCTGGAGTTCGCCTCGGTGGAAGGGGTCGCGGCACACCTGCAGGGCGCGGACGCCGCGGTCTTCGCGGCCGGTGCGGGCCCGGGCAGCGGTACTGCCCGCAAGGAGACGGTGGACAAGGCCGCGGCGGTCCTGTTCGCGGAAGCGGCCGTCCGTGCGCGCGTGCGCCGTTTCGTGGTCGTCTCCTCGATGGGCGCGGACCCCGCCCACCAGGGTGACGACGTCTTCGACGTGTACCTGCGCGCCAAGGGCGAGGCCGACACGTACGTCACCCGCCAGGACGCGCTCGACTGGACGATCCTGCGGCCCGGTGCGCTGACGGACGAGCCCGGTACCGGCCAGGTCCGCCTGGAGGCGCACACCGGGCGCGGTCCGATCCCGCGGGACGACGTGGCGGCCGTACTGGCAGAGCTGGTGGACACCTCGGCGACGGCCGGTCTGACGCTGGAGCTGATCGGGGGATCGACGCCCGTGTCGGTCGCCGTGAAGTCGGTCGCGGGGAACTGAGCCCGGCCACCGGCCGTTCACCCGTCAGAACAGAGGCAGCTGCCCGGGAAAGTCCGGCACGGCGTACCCGTCCAACGCCGGCTGGACCGCCCCGAGTTGTGCCTGCTGCCGGGATCCTGTGCAGGAGACGAGTTCCCCGTTCTCGCGCGCTCCGGGCGGGTCGTGCCGTGCGAAGCGCCCCGCGACGACAGCGATTTCGCGGCGACAGACGGGACAGGTTCTACGGCGGGAGGACATGCCGCCAGTGTGCCCCGCGCGGGGCACAGCCCATACGAAGAGACCCCCTCCACTGCGTCTCCGCAGTGGAGGGGGTCTTCCCCAGTGTGGCGGCGCCAGGATTCGAACCTGGGAAGGCTGAGCCGGCAGATTTACAGTCTGCTCCCTTTGGCCGCTCGGGCACACCGCCGGGGTTTGCTGCCGTCGAGTCCACCTTTCGGCGGCGCTCCCTGGCAACGACGTAAACAATACCCGATGCCGAGGGGTGCTTCGCCACCCGATTGATCTCCACCCCTCGGGTCGCGAGATGGCTAGGCTGGGGCGGATGCGGCCCGGTGGCATGCCGGGCTCGGCGGCCGCCGCCACGCACCCGATTCGCACCCCGATACAAGGAGCCACAGGACATGGCCGACTCCAGTTTCGACATCGTCTCGAAGGTCGAGCGGCAGGAGGTCGACAACGCCCTCAACCAGGCCGCCAAGGAGATCTCCCAGCGCTACGACTTCAAGGGCGTGGGTGCCTCGATCTCGTGGTCCGGTGACAAGATCCTCATGGAGGCGAACTCCGAGGACCGGGTCAACGCGGTCCTCGACGTCTTCCAGTCCAAGCTCATCAAGCGCGGCATCTCGCTGAAGGCGCTGGAAGCGGGCGAGCCCCAGCTCTCCGGCAAGGAGTACAAGATCTTCGCGTCGATCCAGGAGGGCATCTCCCAGGAGAACGCGAAGAAGGTGGCGAAGATCATCCGCGACGAGGGTCCGAAGGGCGTGAAGGCCCAGGTCCAGGGTGAGGAGCTGCGGGTCACCTCCAAGAGCCGCGACGACCTGCAGGCCGTGATCGCCCTCCTCAAGGGCAAGGACTTCGACTTCGCGCTGCAGTTCGTGAACTACCGGTAGGACTCCGGCGGCGCGCCGGCAGGACCCGGACAGAAAGGGTGGGCACCCCCGGGTGCCCACCCTTCGGTCGTTGTCGACCGGTCGCGCTTCGGTCGCCGTCGGCCGGTCGCCTCAGTTGCGTGAATTGCCGAACAGGAGGCGGTAGGCGATCAGCAGGACGAGCGAGCCGCCGATGGCGGCGGCCCAGGTCGCGCCGTCGTAGAAATTCTTGGTGATCGGGTGGTCCAGCCAGCGGGCCGAGATCCAGCCGCCTATGAACGCGCCCGCGATGCCGATGAGGGTCGTGCCGATGAAGCCGCCCGGGTCACGGCCCGGCAGCAGGACCTTGGCGATGGCTCCGGCCAGGAGCCCCAGGGTGATCCAACCGATGATCGTCATGCCGTGAACCTGCCCTCCTGCGCTGTACCCGCGCTGTCCGGCCCTTGAGAATCCGGTGAGGATCGGCTGTACGTCGCGCGCGTGTGCGTGCTGTGTCGAAGAAGAGGACGCCACGGGTCCTCCACCCGGTTGCGGTGCTCAGTAGGGTGCGGCGCATGACACCAACCGGTACCGGCCTGCGCCGCAGCCTGGGCGTACGGGACGCAGTGGTCGTCGGCCTCGGCTCGATGGTCGGCGCCGGCGTCTTCTCCGCCCTGGGGCCGGCCGCGCACGCCGCCGGGACGGGGCTGCTGCTGGGGCTGGCCGTCGCGGCCGTGGTGGCCTACTGCAACGCCATGTCCTCGGCCCGGCTGGCCGCACGCTATCCGGCGTCCGGCGGGACGTACGTGTACGGCAGGGAGCGGCTGGGCCCGTTCTGGGGGTATCTCGCCGGCTGGTCCTTCGTGGTCGGAAAGACGGCTTCCTGCGCGGCCATGGCGCTGACCGTGGGGGCGTACGTGTGGCCGGGGCAGGCGCACGCGGTGGCGGTGGCGGCCGTGGTGGCCCTGACCGCCGTGAACTACGGCGGCATCCAGAAGTCGGCGTGGCTGACGCGGGTGATCGTGGCCGTGGTGCTGGCCGTCCTCGCGTCCGTGGTGGTCGTGTGCCTGACCTCCGGGCAGGCCGATGCCGGGCGGCTCGGGATCGGGCTTCCCTCGGGTGTGGGCGGGGTGCTTCAGGCGGCCGGTCTGCTGTTCTTCGCGTTCGCCGGGTACGCACGGATCGCGACCCTGGGCGAGGAGGTGCGGGAGCCCGAGCGCACCATTCCGCGGGCCATCCCGCTGGCCCTCGGCATCGCTCTGGTCGTGTACGTGTGCGTGGCCGTGGCCGTTCTCGCCGTCCTCGGCGCGGACCGGCTGGGGCAGGCGGCGGCGCCGCTGGCCGACGCGGTGCGGGCGGCCGGGGTGCCGGGCCTTGCGCCTGTGGTGCGGGCGGGGGCGGCGGTGGCCGCCCTGGGGTCGCTCCTCGCGCTGATCCTCGGGGTGTCCCGCACGACGCTCGCCATGGCCCGTGACGGCCATCTGCCCGGCGCGCTGGCCGCCGTGCACCCGCGGTTCCAGGTTCCGCACCGGGCGGAGCTGGCCGTGGGCGCGGTGGTGGCCGTTGTGGCCGCCACGGTGGACCTGCGGGGCGCGATCGGCTTCTCCTCGTTCGGCGTGCTGGCCTACTACGCCGTGGCCAACGCCTCCGCCTGGACCCTGAGCCCGGCCCTGGCGGCACGAGTGGTACCGGTGTTGGGGCTGCTGGGCTGCGCGACGCTGGCGTTCGCCCTTCCGGCGATCTCGGTCGCCGCGGGGGCGGCCGTCCTGGTCGTCGGGGTACTGGCGTACGGCGTACGGCGGTGGTGGGCGGGACGCGGCGCGGACGGGTCGCCGCGCCCCTAGCCTCCGACGTTCCCGGTGTCCAACGTTCCCGGCGCCGCCGTTCCTGCCCTCCGACGTGCCCGGTGTCCAACGTTCCCGGCGCCGCCGTTCCTGCCCTCCGACGTTCCCGGTGTCCAACGTTCCCGGCGCCGCCGTTCCTGCCCTCCGGCGTGCCGAGCCTCCGGCGTACGGAGCCTCCGACATCCCGTCAGCGGGTCGCGAACGGCTGGTCCGTGGGGACGATCTCGCGGCCCAGCGGCAGCGGGGAGACCGGAGTCCTCTTGAAGTTGGCGATGCCGAACGGAATGCCGGTGATCGTCAGGCACAGGGCGATACCGGTGGTGACGTGGGCGAGCGCCGGCCACCAGCCGGCCGGCACCAGCCAGAGCACGTTGCCGATGCAGGAGGGCGCACCCGCGTCCCGGCGCTCGACCGTGGTGCACCCGAAGAGCCACAGGGCGTGGACACCGACACGGAAGGCGGCGATGCCGAAGGGGATCGTCCCCGAACCTTCCTGATCACGCTACAAAGGCGCTCCGGTTCCGCCTGAACACATGATCGGCTGATACTTGTGACAGCAGGCATGCCGACGGAGCGACCTGGAAAGGTACCGATCATGAAGGTGTTCAACCTGCTTCTCAACATCCTGTGGCTCGTCTTCTGCGGCCTCTGGATGGCGATCGGCTACCTGATCGCTGCACTGATCTGCTTCGTCTTGATCATCACCATCCCGTTCGGCATCGCGTCGCTGCGCATCGCCGGCTTCGTGCTGTGGCCGTTCGGCCGGACCACTGTGGAGCGGCCGGACGCCGGGGCCCCCTCGTGCGTCGGCAACGTGATCTGGGTGGTCTTCGCGGGATGGTGGCTGGCGCTGGCCCACCTGATCACGAGCATCCCCCTGTTCCTGTCGATCATCGGGATCCCCTTCGGCTGGGCGAACCTGAAGATGATCCCCATTTCGCTCATGCCTCTGGGGCGTGAGGTTGTCCCCACGGACGAGGCATTCGGCGGACGCTGACGTCGCGGGGGCGAAGAGGTCCTCTTGGGTCGCGGGCCGCTCGCCGACCGGCTGGTCGAGCAGCTCGGTACCCCCGGCCTTCGGCCCGACCGGCAGGAGGCTGCTGCCACTGACGGTCAAGAACGCTGGTCCGACGCCTGTTTCAAGTGGTCACGCGCGCTGATGTGAGTGAGGCACTTGATCGGGTACTTGAGGCGTTGGCGGAGGGGAGCAAGGAGGATCCGACGGCTGTGGTGAGCGCTGCTGCAGGAGCAGGCCGGCCACCCGTGGAGCTCGTGTTCAGGCCCTCCGGGCGAGTGAGTTGGACAAGCAGAGCAAGAGCGAAGAGAGGCGCGGAGTCCGGCTTGCGGCGGGGACGGCCGACCCGGCCGCGGACCGGCAGGATCGCGTCGAGCAACGGCAGCAATGGGGCGACGTCGTTGCGGTTGCCGCCGGTCAACAGGGCTGCGAGCGGCGCGCCGTGGCCATCGGTAAAGTGGTGCTTCGAGTCGGCTCGGCCCCGGTCCATCGGCGACGGGCCCGTCCGGCTCCCCCCTTTCAGCGCCCTGACGTGGGACGAGTCGGCCACGCAGCGGGACCGGTCCAGGCGCGAAGCCTCGTTCAGTTCGGCCGGCAGGACCTCGTGCAGTCGTTGCCGGCCTCGTTCCAGTCCCGCAGGCGGCGCCAACACGTCATGCCGGGGCCGGAGCCGAGGTCTTGCGGCCGGTACTCCCACTGGATTCCGGTGAGCAGCACGTACAGGATCCCGCACAGCACTTCCTGATCGGGCAATGCCTTGCGGCCCGGATACCGGAACCTGCGCTCGCGCTGCGGCAGCAGCGGTTCACGGCGGTCCCACAGTTCGTCCGACACGATCCACGGCGATGTCCCCACGCCGCACCGAACGCCCAACTACCGCCCTGGACAGGGCCACCAAGGCCGATCCGCCTCATTGTGTCAGCCGTTGTTAAGGTGCCGATGACCATGAACACATTGAATCGGGGAACAGTGCATCTCTCTCTGAAGGCCGCGACCGTCACCGCCTCGCTCATCGGCGCCACGGCGTTCGCGATCGCCCCGGCCGGCGCCGCGCCCGCGCAGACCACCGCGAAGACCGCTTCCGCCGCCGCGTTCAGCTGCCACGTCTACAACAACTCCGGCTCCGAGGTGAACGTGCGCAGCGGGGCCGGGACGACGTACTCGGTCATCGGCAGCATCGCCGCCAGGGGAAAGCTGCCGTGCGGCAGCCTCGGCGAGGGCTCCGTGAACCGCCAGCGGTACAAGGCGTGCGGCATCACCAGCACCGAGTGGATGACCGTCCGGATCAACGGCCACGACGGCTGGGTGGCCGTGGCGTGCGTCGCGTTGGGCGTCTGAGCATCTGAGCATCACCGTAGGAGCCTCCTTCCCCAGGCGGGGGGGCGGCCCCGTCGCGCCGGAGCGCCGGCCTGCCGCCTACGGTGGACGTCCCTGCAGGAAAGTCAGCTCAGAAGGAGCTGACCCGGCCTCGTGGCTGAAGCGGCGGAGAGTGTTTCAACCGCCGGTTCAGCCAAGGCGCCGCCTGCACGGGCCATTTCGGCGAGCGTCCCAGCATGGCCAGGACGCGGTCCAGCAGTTGGCCGGCGTCCGGCGCGGGGGCCGGGCCGGAAAGAGGCGCCCGGCTCGCGCCGGTTCTGTCCGTCCGGCACTTCCTCCGCGTACGGCCGGACCGCGGCGAGCGTCCCGTCGTCGAAGGGTGCGGGAACACCCAGGTGATCAGTCCCTGCCGGAAGACGTATACGGGCTTCAGCCGTGAAGCCGAACGGGATGGAGCCCGCTACTGCCGGTGCTCGGGCAACGCGCCCAGAGACCTGAGCCAGAAGTCCTGCGGCTGCTCGTGCATCGACACGGACGTGCTCGAAGGGCACGTCCGCAAGAAGGTCATGGAGATCGCGAGCGACAGCGGGAAGCTTCAGGAACTGGCCGAGTGGATCGGGGCGGCTGACGGCAACAGGTCCGGCGCCGGCTGATCGAGTCGTTGATCTTGATCGACAGATCGGGGGCAGGAACGCCTCGATCACGGCCGTCATCGTCGCGTCGGCCAAACAGAGCAGGTCGGCCGAAGCCATCGACGCCGCGGCCTCGGCCCTCGACGAAGAACTCCAACAGCTTCAGAACCTGCGTGCCGAGGCGGCCGAATGGCTGACGGAGATGGAGGACTCGGACCAGTACGCCCAGAACCTCCGGGCGCTTGCGCGCATGGCCCGGGAGTCGTTTCCCCGGCATGGCCCCACAGCAGCAGGCGGCGATCTTGTCCCTGCTGGAACCGAAGGTCACGGTTACTGGTCCGGTGCCTGACGGGCGACGTGGCGGAGTCCCCTGCACCGTGCGGGCCTGGTACGCCGCTGCAGGCCTCGACGTACCCGCAGCGATGCTGTCGGACGACGACTGGGCCAAGATTGCGCCCCTGCTGCCGACGGGGCGGACCGGCACCGTTCGTCGCTCCGTGGACGCGCTCTTCCACAAAGTGCGCACCGGGAAGTCCTGGCGCGATGTGATCAAGGAGACCGGGGCCACCCACCGAGCCTCGAAGCACTTCAGCGCTTGGACATGATCTTCACAGGTGACGACCCGCCATCTTCTCGAGCCGGGCGATGCGGTCCGCCATGGGCGGGTGCGTGGAGAACATCTTCGACAGTCCCTGGCCCGGGCGGAAGGGGTTCGCGATCATCATGTGGCTCGCGGTCTCGATCCGGGGCTCGGGGGGCAGCGGGAGCTGCTGGGTACCGATCTCCAGCTTGCGCAGGGCGCTGGCGAGGGCCAGCGGGTCGCCGGTGAGCTGGGCGCCCGACGCGTCCGCCTCGTACTCCCTGGAGCGACTGATGGCCAGCTGGATGAGGGAAGCCGCGATGGGGCCCAGGATCATGATCAGCAGCAGACCGAGCAGGCCGGGACCGTCGTCGTCGTCCGAGCGGCCGACCGGGATCAGCCAGGCGAAGTTGACCAGGAACATGATCACCGAGGCGAGCGCGCCGGCCACCGAGGAGATCAGGATGTCGCGGTTGTAGACATGGCTCAGCTCGTGGCCGATGACACCGCGCAGCTCGCGCTCGTCCAGCAGGCGCAGGACGCCCTCCGTGCAGCACACGGCCGCATTGCGCGGGTTGCGGCCCGTGGCGAAGGCGTTGGGTGCCTCTGTCGGGGAGATGTACAGGCGGGGCATGGGCTGGCGGGCCTGCGTGGACAGCTCGCGGACCATCCGGTAGAGCGCAGGGGCCTCGAACTCGCTCACCGGGCGGGCGCGCATCGCCCGAAGCGCCAGCTTGTCGCTGTTCCAGTACGCGTAGGCGTTCGTGCCCAGCGCGATCACGACCGCCACGATCAGTCCCATGCGGCCGAAGAAACTGCCGATGACGATGATGAGCGCCGACAGTCCCCCGAGGAGTACTGCGGTCCTTAGCCCGTTGTGCCGGCGGTGCACGGTACGCCCTCCAAGTCGTGCAGCGGGGGAACCCTTTGGTCCAGTGGACCCTCCCGTTCTGGTCAACGCCAGGCGGCGACCGCAAGTTCCCTTGTGCAGACCACGACACACCTGAGCCGTACGGGTGACGTGCAGTTACGGCCCTCCGCGCGCTTGTGGCACGGGGCCACACGCGCGTGGGAGCACGGGCGGCGCGCCGAGCGCGTGGGAGCACCGTCGTCACGCGCGCAGCGGTCCTGACGCGCGGCGGTGTCCTGCCGCGCGCATGCCTGGCCGTGCCCCACACGCGCGTGGGCCCTCCGGATGCGGCAGGTGCTCAGAACAGGCCGGTGGCCGTGAACCGCAGGACCAGCTGGGGTGCGCCGGAGAGGGCCACGCCGAGGACGCCGGTGAGGGCGAGTGCAGCGGTCACCGGTGCCGGGACCCGGTGCCGGGCGGGTTCGCCCTCGGGAGCGCGGAACAGCAGGGCCGTCCACTGGAGGTAGTAGAACAGGGCGATCACCACGTTGACGGCCATCACCACGGCGAGCCAGCCCAGGCCCGCGTCGACGGCTGCCGAGAACACGGTGACCTTGGCGAACAGGCCGATCACGCCCGGCGGGAGCCCGGCCAGGCACAGCAGGAAGAAGGCCAGGAGAAGCGCGGCGGCCGGGTTGGAGGCGTACAGGCCCCGGTAGTCGCTGATCCGGTTCAGGGACTTCGTACGGCCCACCAGCGCGGCCACCGCGAAGGCGCCGAGGTTCACGGCGGCGTACATGAGGGCGTACGCGACGGTGGAGCCGATGGCCTTCTGGGCGTCCTTGGCGTAACCGGCGGCGGCGATCGGTACGAGGAGGTAGCCGGCCTGGCCGACGGAGGACCAGGCGAGCAGGCGTACGGCGCTGTACGCGCGCGTGGCCTGCTGCCGCAGGGCACCGACGTTGCCGACGGTCATGGTGAGGGCGGCCAGGGCGGCGAGCGCGGGCCCCCAGACGTCCGCGTACGACGGGAGGGCCACGACGGTGACCAGGATCAGGCCGGAGAAGCCGACCGCCTTGCCGACGACCGAGAGGTAGGCGGCGACGGGCAGGGGCGCGCCCACGTAGGTGTCGGGCACCCAGAAGTGGAACGGTACGGCGGCCGTCTTGAAGGCGAAGCCGACGAGGGTCAGGACGACGCCGGTCTGGGCGAGGGTGTGGAGCTGCCCGTCGACGTGCTGGATGCGCTGGGCGACCTGGGTGAGGTAGAGGGTGCCGGTCGAGGCGTAGACGAAGCTGATGCCCATCAGGCTCACTGCGGTGGCGGTGACCGAGGACAGGAAGAACTTCAGGGCCGCCTCGGAGGACCGCTTGTCGCCGTGCCGGATGCCGACGAGGGCGAAGGCGGGCAGGGAGGCGACCTCCAGGGCGACGATCAGCGTGGCCAGGTCGCGGGAGGCGGGCAGCAGGGCGGCACCGGCCGCGGAGGACAGCAGCAGGAACCAGAACTCGCCCGCCGGGACGCGCCGCTGGTCGTCCTTGAGGTTCGTGACCGACAGCAGGGCCGCCAGCAGGGCACCGCCGAGGACGAGGAACTGGATGACCAGGGTGAAGCGGTCGGCGGTGTAGCTGCACACGCGCGCGTCGCCGGGCAGGCAGAAGGTGCTGCGGTCGCCGTCCAGGAGGGGCAGCAGCATCAGCGCGGCGGCGGCGAGGCCCGCCACGGAGACCCAGCCGAGGAGGGGCTTGCGCGCCTCGGGGACGAACAGGTCGGCGACGAGCACCGCGAGAGCGACCACCGCGGCGATGGTGGGCGGCGCGATCGCGAGCCAGTCGACGGACTGGACCGCGGACTGGGCCAGCGGCTGGGCCAGGGCGCTCATCGGGTGCCTCCTGCGAGGAGCTGCTGCACGGCCGGGTCGGTCAGGCCGAGCAGGGCCCTCGGCCACAGCCCGGCGGCGACGGTGAGGGCGACGAGCGGGGTCCAGGCTGCGAACTCGTAGCCGTGGACGTCCGCGAGCTTCGGCGTGTCCTGGGGTACGGCGCCCATGCACACCCGGCGGACCACGATCAGCATGTACGCGGCCGTCAGCAGGGTGCCGAACGCGCCGATCGCCATGAAGGTGAGGAACGCGGGCCGGCTGAGGCCGGCTGCGGGCTCGAACGCGCCGAACAGGGACAGCATCTCGCCCCAGAACCCGGCGAGGCCGGGCAGGCCGAGCGAGGCGACGGCGGCGAAGGCGAGCAGACCGCCGAGCCGTGGGGCCTTGCCGTAGAGCGCGGCGCCCGTCTCCTCGGCGAGGGTGTCGAGGTCGGTGGTGCCGGTGCGGTCCTTCAGCGCGCCGACCAGGAAGAACAGCAGGCCGGTGATGAGGCCGTGGGCGATGTTGGCGAACAGGGCGCCGTTCACGCCGGTCGGGGTCGTGGTGGCGATGCCGAGGAGGACGAAGCCCATGTGGCCGACGGAGGAGTAGGCGATCAGGCGCTTCAGGTCGCCCTTCGCGCCCTGCTTGGCGAGGGCCAGGCAGGCCAGGGACCCGTAGATGATCCCGACGACGGCGAAGGCGGCGAGGTAGGGCGCGAAGGTGTGGAAGCCCTCCGGAGCCACCGGCAGCAGGATGCGGACGAAACCGTACGTACCCATCTTCAGCAGGACACCGGCCAGCAGGACCGAACCGACGGTCGGTGCGGCGGTGTGGGCTTCCGGCAGCCAGCTGTGCAGCGGCCACATCGGCGCCTTGACCGCGAGCCCGATCCCGATCGCCAGAACCGCGATGACCTGCACCGATGTGGTCAGCGACCGGCCGTTGTCAGTGGCGAGTGCCACCATGTCGAACGTGCCCGCCTTGATTCCGATCAGGAGCAGGCCGAGCAGCATGACGACGGAGCCGAGCAGCGTGAACAGGATGAACTTCCATGCGGCGCGGGTCCGGCCCTCGCCGCCCCAGCGGGCGATGAGGAAGTACATCGGGATGAGCACCGTCTCGAACGCGAGGAAGAACAGCAGCAGGTCGAGGACGGCGAAGGTCGCGAGGGTGCCGGACTCGAGAAGGAGCAGCAGCGCGACGAACGCCTTCGGGGACGGGCCCGTCGGCGGCTTGAAGTAGGAGTAGAGCGCGCAGAGGAAGGTCAGCAGCGCGGTCAGGACCAGAAGGGGGAGGGAGATGCCGTCGATGCCGAGGTGGATCCGCACGTCGAGTGCGGGGATCCAGCTGATGTCGGTCGTGGCCTGCATCTTCGACGGATGGTCGTGGTCGAAGCCGAGCACGAGGACGATCGCGGCGATGAGGATCGCGCCGGTCACGGTGACGCCGTGGCGCAGCACGGCCTGCCCGGGCGACTTCCCCTTCAGTCCGGGCGGGGCCGGGAGGAGAGCGGCGACGGCGCCGAGGAGCGGGCCGACGACGACGAACGCCAGAAGGAACTGCATCACGGACTCGTTGATATCGATCACGCCTGCTCACGCTCCCGTGGCGACGAGGAGGACGACGACCGCCAGGACGACGGTGCCGGCGAGCAGCGCGCTCACATAGGTCTGCACATTGCCGGTCTGCGCGCGCCGCACGGCGGCCCCGAGCAGGCGCGGCAGGGCGGCCGCGCCGCGTACGTAGGTGTCGACGACCGCGCTGTCGAGGAACCGGACGAGACTCGCTCCGGCCTGGACCGGGCGGACGAACAGCACCGCGTACACGGCGTCGAGGTGGAAGCCGGTGGCCGCATGCCGGTACAGCGGGCCGAGCAGCAGCCGGCCGGGGTCGGGCGTGTGGGCGAGGTCGCGGTAGGCCGGCCCGTGGTCGGCGAGCGCGTGGGCCTCGACGAGGCTCGCGTCGCCCTCCGGGTGGGCGGCGGCCTCGCCCTGGAGGGTCTCCCACTCGAAGGAGGGCGCGGGCGCTGCCGGGATGCGGGCGGCGAGCGCTCTGGTGCGCTGCCAGGCGCCGTAGACGAGCAGCCCGCCGACCAGTGCGAGTCCGGTGCCGAGGACGGAGGTGAGGAGTGTCGGGGTCAGGTCGCGGCCGTCGAACCAGCCGGGCAGCGAGCGGTACGCAAGCCCGCCGAAGGCCAGGGACGGCACGGCGAGGACCCACAGCACCACGGTCATCGTCAGCGGCTGGCGGCCGTGGTCGGGGGCCTCGGCGCCCCGGCCGCGGAAGGCCAGCAGCCACAGCCGGGTGGCGTAGGCGGCGGTGAACAGGGCCGCGAGCAGACCGGCGACGAGGACGATCCAGCCCGCCGCGCCGGGGGCCTGGTCGGCGTGGCCGGTGGCGACGCGCTCGGCGGCACCGAGGACGGACTCCTTGGAGAAGAAGCCGCTGAAGGGAGGGATCGCGGCGAGGGCTAGCAGCGCCACGGTCATGGTCCAGTAGGCGTCCGGGACGCGGTCGCGCAGGTGGCTCATCCGGGACATGGCGGCCAGCGAGTTGGTGCCGGCAGCGTGGATGATCACGCCGGCCGCGAGGAACAGCAGTGCCTTGAAGGCGCCGTGCGAGAGGAGGTGGAAGACGGCGGCACCGCGGTCGCCGACGGCGAGGGCGCCGGTCATGTAGCCGAGCTGGCCGATCGTCGAGTAGGCCAGGACCCGCTTGATGTCGTCCTGGGCGAGCGCGGCGAGGCCGGAGCCGGCCATGGTGACGGCGGCCATCACGGCGAGGACCACCATCGCGGCCTGGGACGCCTCGAACACCGGCAGGAGACGGGCGACGAAGTAGACCCCGGCGGCCACCATCGTCGCGGCGTGGATCAGCGCCGAGACGGGTGTCGGGCCCGCCATCGCGTCGGGGAGCCAGGTGTGCAGCGGGAACTGCGCGGACTTGCCGGCCACGCCCGCGAGCAGCAGCAGGGCGACCAGGGTCGGGTGGTCGATGCCGCCGCTCGCCACGGCCCCCAGGACGCGGGTGATGCGGAACGATCCGGCGTCCGTGCCCAGGGCGAACAGGCCGATGAGGAACGGCACGTCGCCGAGCTTGGTGACCAGGAAGGCCTTCAGGGAGGCGGCGCGGGCCTCGGGGGTCTCCCAGTAGTGGCCGACGAGGAAGTAGGAGCAGATGCCCATGACTTCCCAGCCGACCAGCAGCATGATCAGGTCGCCGGAGTAGACGACCAGGAGCATCGCGGAGGTGAACAGGGAGACGAGGGCCGCGTACGAGGGGTAGCGCGGGTCGTCGCGCAGGTAGCCCGTCGAGTAGATCTGCACGCAGGTCGCGACGAAGGCGACCAGGACGGCGACGAGCGCGGCGAAGCCGTCGATGTCCAGGGCCAGGTCGATCGGTACCGAGCCGGTCGGGGTCAGCTCGGTGTGGGCCTCGATGGGCGGGCCTCCGCCCTGGCGCACGGCGACCAGCGCGGCCAGCGCGAGCGCGGCCAGGGCCGGAAGTACGGCGAGCGGGCGGACGAATCCGGGGGCGGTGCGGCCCAGGAGCAGGCCGGCCGCGGCGCCCAGGAACGGCAGAAGGGGGACGAGAACGGCGAGGGTGGTCGTGGTCACGCGGTGGCCTCAGCCTTCTCGGCCGCGGAGGTGTCGGTGCCGGGGCCGTCGGTGTCGTCACCGTGGCCCTCGGCGGTGTCGCGGAGCTTGTCGATGTCGGAGGTGCCGCGGTTGCGGTAGACGGCGAGCACGATCGCGAGGCCGATGCCGATCTCGGCGGCGGCGATGGCGATGGTGAACAGGGTCAGCGCCTGGCCGGAGTGCAGGGTCTCCCGGGCGGCCCGACTGAGCCAGACGTCGAAGGCGACCAGGTTGAGGTTGACGGCGTTGAGCATCAGCTCGACCGACATCAGCACCAGGATCGCGTTGCGCCGGGCGAGGACGCCGTACAGGCCCGTGCAGAAGAGGAGGGCGGAGAGGACGGCGGGATAGGCGAGGTGCATCAGCAGGCGCCTTCCTTCTCGCCGGGGACGGTCAGGGGGGTGGCCGGGCTGCCGGACGCCGTGTCCGTCGTGCCGGAGGCCGTGTCGGCCTTCGCCTTGCGGGACAGGACGATCGCGCCGACCAGGGCCGCGAGGAGGAGGACGGAGAGTGCCTCGAAGGGCAGGACCCAGTTCTGGAAGAGGCTCTCGCCGGTGACGCGGGTGGTGCCGGCGGCGGGGCCGGCCAGGTCGATCCAGGTCGTGCGGAAGGCGTCGACGACCACCCACACCAGGGCGCCGGCGGCGGCCACCGCGACGGCCAGGGCGATCCAGCGGTTGCCGGAGTCGGCGTCCGGGGAGCGGCCGATGGGGGCCTTGGTGAGCATCAGGCCGAACAGGAGGAGGACGACGACGGATCCGACGTAGATGAGGACCTGCACCCAGGCGATGAACTCGGCGGTGAGCAGGAGGTACTCGACGGCGAGGCCGCCGAGGGTGACCACCAGCCACAGGGCGGCGTGCACCAGCTGCCGGGTGGTGACGGTGACCAGGGCCGCGCCGAAGGTGACCAGTCCGACGAGCAGGAAGGCGATCTCGACACCGGTCGGGGACAGGAAGCCGTGCGGTGCTGCGGCGAGGCTCACGACTCCCCCTCCTCGGGTGCCGCCTGCGCGGCGGCCAGCTTCTCGGCGGTCTTGCGGGCAGCGGCGATCTCCTTCGGCTCTTCCGCGCCCGGATCGAGGGCGGGCGGGGCCGGCACGGTCCACATCCACTCGCGGAGCTTGTCCCGTTCATGGGTCAGCTCACGGATGTCGGTCTCGGCGTACTCGAACTCCGGGGACCAGAACAGCGCGTCGAAAGGACAGACCTCGATGCAGATACCGCAGTACATGCACAGGGAGAAGTCGATGGCGAACCGGTCGAGGACGTTGCGGCTGCGCTCGCGGCCGCCGGGTGCGGCCGGCGGGACCGTCTCCTTGTGGGAGTCGATGTAGATGCACCAGTCGGGGCACTCGCGGGCGCACAGCATGCAGACCGTGCAGTTCTCCTCGAACAGGCCGATGACGCCGCGGGTGCGGGGCGGCAGTTCGGGCTGGACGTCCGGGTACTGCTCGGTGACCGTCCTCCTGGTCATCGTGCGGAGGGTGACGGCCAGCCCCTTGGCCAGGCCGGAGCCGGGGATCGGGGACATTACGAGATCACCACCTTGACGATGCCGGTGAGGGCGATCTGGGCGAGGGAGAGGGGGACGAGGAGGGTCCAGGAGAACTTCTGGAGCTGGTCCTCGCGCAGGCGGGGGTAGGTCACGCGGAGCCAGATGACGACGAAGGCGAGGACGGCGGTCTTCAGCAGGGTCCACAGCCAGCCCAGGCCGTCGGCACCCCACGGGCCGTGCCAGCCACCCAGGAAGAGGACGGTGGTCAGACCGCACAGGACGACGATCCCGGCGTACTCGGCGAGCAGGAACAGCGCGAACCTGAGGCCGGTGTACTCGGTGTACGCGCCGAAGATGATCTCCGAGTCGGCGACGGGCATGTCGAAGGGCGGGCGCTGCAGCTCGGCGAGGCCGGCCACGAAGAACACGAACGCGCCCACGATCTGCCAGGGCACCCACCACCAGTGGAAGGCGTGCAGGATGCCCGGCAGGGAGACGGTTCCGGCGGCCATGGCCACGGAGGCGGCGGCGAGCAGCATCGGGAGTTCGTAGGCAAGCAGTTGGGCGGCCGTGCGCAGGCCGCCGAGCAGCGAGAACTTGTTGGCGCTGGCCCAGCCGGCCATCAGCGAGCCGAGGACACCGACGCCCATCACCGCGAGGACGAAGAAGATGCCCGCGTCCAGGACCTGACCGACCGCGCCCTCGCTCGGCCCGATCGGAATGGCGAGCAGGACGAGCAGATACGGCAGCAGGGCCACGGCGGGGGCCAGCTGGAAGACGCGGCGGTCGGCGCCCGCCGGGACCACGTCCTCCTTCTGCGCGAACTTCACGCCGTCGGCGATGAGCTGGGCCCAGCCGTGGAAGCCGCCCGCGTACATCGGGCCGAGGCGGCCCTGCATGTGGGCCATCACCTTGTGCTCGGTCTGGCCGACGATCAGCGGGAAGGTGAGGAAGACGACGAACACGACCAGGAGTCGCAAGGCGACGTCGAGCGCGTCGTTCACTGCGGGCCTCCAGTGGGGTCGTCGGGGGTGCTGTGGTCTTCGGGTGCCTTGGGGTCTTCGGGTGTCTTGGGGGCTCCGGATTCCCTGGACACTTCGGGGGCGCCGGGTGCGTTGGGCGCCTTGGGTTCCATGGGCACTTCGGGTGCGTTGGGTGCCTCGGGTGCGTCGGAGGCTTCGGGTGCATTTGAGGCTTCGGGCTGCGGCTCGGGGGCCCGGTTCTCGTCCGGTGCCGACACCGGCTCCGAGGCCCGCTCCGGCTCCGGTGCCTGATCCGCTTGCGGCGCCCGATCCGTTCCGGGCGCCTGCTCCGCGGCCTGCTTCGGCTCCTCGGCCTGCGTCTGTCCCTCGGCCTGATTCTGCTCGCGCTGCTCGTCGAACGCCGGGCGCGCGTGGTGCCAGGGGGCGTCCGAGCTGCGCGGGGCCGTGCTCCGGCGGGCGGCGCCGTCCTGCTCGGACGATGCCGGTTCCGGGGTCCCGGCCCGCTGCGAGGCCGAGCCCTGCGAGGCGCTGCGCGCGCGGCGCGGGCCGGCCGGCGACGCCGGGCGGGGCTCGGGTGCCGCGGGGGTCTCGGAAGCCGGTTCCGCCGCCGTCTGGCTCACCGAGCCCTGGCCGGCGCTCCGCATCCGACGCGGCCGGGCACCGGCTCCGGCAGTTCCGGTGGCACCCGCAGCCCCGGCAGCCCCATCGGCTCCGGCAGCTCCAGCAGCCCCGGTGACCTCAGTGGCTCCGGCAGCTCCAGCAGCCCCGGTGACCTCAGTCGACCCGGCAGCTCCAGCAGCCCCGGTGACCTCAGTCGCCCCGGCAGCCGATTCCCCGGAAGCCTGGCCGGCGGTCTGGCTGGCCGAGCCCTCCGCCGCCGTACGGGCCCGCCGTACCGGACGCTCGCCCGCGGCGCGCTCTCCGGCCGCTCGCGCAGGCCGCTCCCCCGCCGCCCGGCCCGCACCCCGGGCCGGACGCGCCGGAGCGGGAGGCAGCTGGCCCTTCAGCGGGCCCCATTCGTTCGGATCCGGGACGCCCGGGGGCAGCATCTGGCGGCGCTTGGGCCCGCCGTGCTCGGACTCGCCCGGCTCCTTGGCTCCCGGCCAGGCCTTGGCCACCCGGGCGGCGAGGACGAAGTCCTTGCGCAGGGGGTGGCCCTCGAAGGTCTCCGGAAGAAGGAGGTGCTCCAGGCCCGGGTGGCCCTCGAAGACGACCCCGAACATCTCGTGGGTCTCGCGCTCGTGCCAGGCCGCGCCCGCGAAGACGCCGACGGCCGAGGGCAGGGTCGGCGCCTCGTGCGGGACCGTCGTCCGCAGGAGCAGACGGCGGACCGGCCGGAGGGCGACGACGTGGGCGGAGACCCGGAAGCCCGTGCCCGGTTCGTCGACCGCGCTCAGCCAGTCGAAGTAGGTGCAGGACAGGGTCGTACGGGCCGTCTCCAGGGCGGTGAGCCAGGAGGACGCCGGGACGTCCACCGTCAGGACCTCGTACGCCTCCTCGGCCGTGGCCTCCGTACCGAAGAGTTCTTCGACGGGGGCGGGCAGCCAGCCGGCCGTGTTCATCGCGCTTCCCCCTCGGCCGAGGCGGAGGCGGAAGAGGAGCCGGAAGCGGCCCCGGAGCCAGAACCGGAGTCAGAGCCAGAGCCCGAGCCCGAGCCCGAGCCAGAGCCAGAACCGGAGTCAGAAGCAGGCGCGGGCGCAGGATCAGAAGCGGCGGCAGGGGGCTTCACCAGGCCGCTCTGCAGGGCGGCCGCGGACGGCCGGGACGTCCCGTAGCGCTCGCCCAGCGACTCGCGGGCGATCTTCTCCTGGAGCTTGAGGATGCCCTGGAGCAGCGCCTCGGGGCGCGGCGGGCACCCGGGGACGTACACGTCGACCGGGATGATCTGGTCGACGCCCTTGGTGACGGAGTACGAGTCCCAGTACGGGCCGCCGCAGTTGGAGCAGGCACCGAAGGAGATGACGTACTTCGGCTCCGGCATCTGCTCGTACAGGCGCTTGACGGCAGGCGCCATCTTGTCCGTGACCGTGCCGGAGACGACCATCAGGTCGGCCTGACGGGGGCCCGGCGCGAAGGGGATCACGCCGAGGCGGATGAAGTCGTGGCGGGCCATCGACGCGGCGATGAACTCGATCGCGCAGCAGGCGAGGCCGAAGTTGAACACCCACAGCGAGTAGCGGCGGCCCCAGTTCAGGACCACCTTCATCGGTTCGGGCGCAAGGCGGGCGAGCGCACCCAGCCGCTTGGGCTCGGGAAGCGGCACGGGCTCGGAGACCGTCGGAGCCGAGGCGTTCACGTCCATGCCAGGACTCCCTTCTTGTAGGCGTAGAGCAGGCCCACGGCGAGGAAGCCGAGAAAGATGAACATCTCGACCAGGGTCGTCGCGCCGTAGCCGGGGGCGGCGAAGACCGTCGCCCAGGGGAACAGGAAGATCGAGTCGACGGCGAAGATCACGTAGAGGAAGGCGTAGACGTAGTAGCGGACCTGGGTGTGGGCCCAGCCCTCGCCGACGGGGTCGACGCCGCACTCGTACGTCAGGAGTTTCTCGGGGGTCGGCACTACGGGGCGCAGCAGGCGGCCGGCCCCGAAGGCGACCGCGACGAAGAGCACGCCCACCACGGCGAGCAGTCCCACCACCGAGTAGGACCGGAAGTAGCCCGCCGCGACGTCCGCCGCGGCGACCGTCGAGTCCCCCAACGTCTCCCGCACCGTCCGCCTCGCTCCCTGACCTCGTGACCTTTGCGAATCCTGTGCCGCACTGTGATTCGAGGATCTGTACGCACGGGAGTCTAGGCCCTGATAAAGACACGGTAAGCAGCCCGTCACGGGGTGAGACACATGGACGGTGTAAAGGGTGGGGTTTTCCCCAGTAGAGGCAGGCGGCGGACCGCATGGCGCAGGAGGTGCCGGGCACGGCAGGCTGGCCGGTATGACCGCTCCCGCCTCCGCCGCCGGCCGCGCCGACGGCCCCGACCGCCTTCCTCCGGTCCGGTTCGCCTACGACCGTCACACCTGGAAGGAGATCGCGCATCTCCTGCTGAACCTGCCGGTGTCGGTGTTCGGCTTCGTCTACGCGTGCACGGTGGTGTTCACCGGCGGGCTCCTCACCCTCACGGTGATCGGACTTCCGATGCTGGCCGTCTCGCTGCTGGGCGCCCGGCAACTGGGCAAGCTGGAGCGGAGCCGGTCCCGGGCGCTGCTCGGGGTGCACGTCGAGGAGCCGTCGCCGCTGCCGATCTCCCGGGGCGGGGGGCCGATGCAGCGGCTGTGGCTGGCGCTGAAGGACCCGGTGGGCTGGCGGACCCTGCTGTACGACTTCATCCGGCTGCCCTGGGGCATCCTCACCTTCTGCACCGTTCTGACCTCGCTGTTCGTGCTGTGGCCGGTGCTGCCGTTCCTCGCGCGGGGGATGGCCAACGTCGACCGGGCGATGGTCCGCGGGCTGCTGTCGCCCTCCGACGAGCTGGAACGCCGTATCGCCGAGCTGGAGTCGGACCGCGGGGTCGTGGTGGACACGGCGGCCGCCGATCTGCGCCGCATCGAGCGGGACCTGCACGACGGGGCACAGGCGCGGCTGGTGAACCTGGCGATGGGGCTCGGCCTGGCCAAGGAGAAGCTGCTGGAGGGCCAGGCCGACGACAACGTCGCGGCGATGGTGGACGAGGCGCACGGCGAGGTGAAGCTCGCGCTGCAGGAGCTGCGCGATCTGGCCCGGGGCATCCATCCGGCCGTGCTGACCGATCGCGGCCTGGACGCGGCCCTGTCCTCGGTCGCCTCCCGCTGCACCGTGCCGGTGAAGGTGACGGCGGACCTGCCGACCCGGCCGGCCCCGGCCATCGAGGGCATCGCCTACTTCACCGTCTCCGAGCTGCTGCAGAACATCAGCAAGCACAGCGGGGCGCGCTCCGCCTCCGTCGACGTGTGGCGCTCGGAGGACCGGCTGCTCATCCAGGTCCGCGACGACGGCCGTGGCGGCGCCCGGCTGGACGGCGGCAGCGGCATGCGGGGCCTGGCAGAACGGCTGGGCGCCGTGGACGGCCTGTTCGTCGTCGACTCCCCGGCAGGCGGCCCGACGGTGGTCACCGCGGAGCTGCCCTGGCGGGATCGCACGGAATAGCGCCGGGAGCACAGGGAGCAGCGATCGGGACCCCCGCGCGCAGCAACCGACACCGCAGGAAACACCAACCGAGACCCCCGCGCAGCAACCGACACCGCAGGAAACACCAGCGGAGACCCCGACGCGCCGCGACCGGGACCCCCGCGAGAAGCCGGAACGCCGCAGCCGGAACGCCGCAGCCGCACCACCGCGGTCACCCGGCCGCCCCCACGCGCGCGTGCACACCCCGGGGGGCGCGGGCACACCCCGGGGTGGGGAAAACCCCCGGTCCGAGAGACCGACGGCCTCCATGGCTCGCGAAGCCGCTGCACGCCAGGCTGGGAGGTACGGCAGCACCGCCGTCAGGACGAGCAGAACGGGACGACACCGATGGCCACGGAGTACGGACAGGGGTACGGGCGGGGACACGGGCACCCGGCCGGATCCGGCTACCCCGCCCGCGACGGGGAACGGCGCCACCGGCTGCCCGCCGCGCTGCGGGCGCCCGTCGAGGCGCGCAGCTGGCGCGAGTACGGGTATGTGCTGCTGGGCCTGCCGATCGCGGTGGTGTTCTTCTGCTGGGCGGTCACGATGGTGGCGCTGGGCGCCGGCCTGCTGGTGACCTTCCTCGGGATCCCGGTGCTGGCGGTGGCGCTCACCGGCTGCCGGGGCTTCGGCGCGCTGGAGCGCACGCGGGCGCGCGCGCTGCTGGGCCTGGACGTGGCCGAGCCGGAGCCGCTGCGCACGAGCAAGCCCGGGGTGTTCCCCTGGATCGGTGCGGTGCTGAAGAGCGGCACCTCCTGGCGGGCCCTGCTCTACGCGCTGCTGCAGTTCCCCTGGGCGGTGTTCTCGTTCGTCGTGTCGGTGAGCTTCTGGACCTACGGCTGGGCGCTGCTGACGTATCCCCTCTGGTTCTGGGTGTTCCCGATGTACGGCGGCCAGGGCGGCCTGCAGCTGTACGGCGACGAACACCACAGCATCTATCTCGACAACCCGTTCGAGATCACCGTGACCGCGCTGGTCGGACTGCTGTTCACGCTGGCCACCCCGTGGATCGTGCGGGCGCTGACGACGGTGGACGGACTGCTGGTGCGCGGGCTGCTGGGGCCGACGCGGCTGTCGGCGCGGGTCGTGGAGCTGGAGTCGGACCGCGGGATCGTGGTGGACACGGCGGCCGCCGATCTGCGCCGCATCGAGCGGGACCTGCACGACGGGGCGCAGGCCCGGCTGGTGAGCCTGGCCATGGATCTGGGTCTGGCCAAGGAGAAGCTGCGGGAGGACCCGCGGGCGGCGGCCCGGATGGTGGACGACGCCCACGGCGAGGTGAAGACGGCGCTGCAGGAGCTGCGTGACCTGGCACGCGGTATCCATCCGGCCGTACTGACCGACCGCGGCCTGGACGCGGCCCTGTCCTCGGTCGCCTCCCGCTGCACCGTGCCGGTGCGGGTGGAGGTCGACCTGCCGACCCGGCCGGCCCCGGCCATCGAGGGCATCGCCTACTTCACCGTCTCCGAGTTGCTGCAGAACATCAGCAAGCACAGCGGGGCGCGCTCCGCCTCCGTCGACGTGTGGCGTTCCGAGGACCGGCTGCTCGTCCAGGTGATGGACGACGGGGTGGGCGGCGCGGACGCCTCCCACGGCTCGGGGCTGGCGGGCCTGGCCGGCCGCCTGGGGGCGGTGGACGGAGTTCTGGTCGTGGACTCGCCCGCCGGCGGCCCCACCCGCGTGATCGCCGAACTGCCCTGGCGGGCCTGAGCCCCCCACACGCCCGTTTGCCTCCCGACACACCGGCAAGATCCTTGCCCCCCGCGCACGGCGGCCCGATTGCTGGAATGCTGGACTGCCGTACGAAACGACGTCGGCGGAAGTCGGGCAGTGGGGGGCCGGGAGATGGTGGAGGACAGGGTGCGGGTGGTCATCGCCGAGGACTCGGTGCTGCTCAGAGAGGGCCTGACCCGGTTGCTGACCGACCGCGGGCACGACGTCGTGGCGGGCGTCGGGGACGCGGAGGCGCTGGTCAAGACCATTGCCGACCTGGATGCGCAGGGCGCGCTGCCCGACGTCGTGGTGGCGGACGTGCGGATGCCGCCGACGCACACCGACGAGGGCGTGCGGGCGGCCGTACGGCTGCGCAAGTCGCACCCGGGACTCGGGGTGCTGGTGCTGTCGCAGTACGTGGAGGAGCGCTACGCCACGGAGCTGCTGGCCGGTTCGAGCCGGGGCGTGGGCTATCTGCTCAAGGACCGGGTCGCCGAAGTGAGGGAGTTCGTCGACGCGGTGGTGCGGGTGGCCGAGGGCGGTACGGCGCTGGACCCGGAGGTCGTCGCGCAGCTGCTGGGCCGCAGCCGCAAGCAGGACGTGCTGGCGGGGCTCACCCCGCGTGAGCGCGAGGTGCTGGGGCTGATGGCGGAGGGGCGGACGAACTCGGCGATCGCACGGCAGCTGGTGGTCAGCGACGGCGCCGTGGAGAAGCACGTCAGCAACATCTTCCTCAAGCTCGGTCTGTCCCAGAGCGACGGTGATCACCGACGTGTTCTGGCCGTCCTGACCTACCTGAACTCATAACGGCCTGACGCTGTATCAGCACTGCGTCAGGCCGTCCGGCTTCTGTGGAAGCCGGACACCGGAGCGGCGGGCCGGGAGCGGGAACCGGAGAAAGCGTGGGGGGGAGCGCGGGGCGCGACTCGAAC
Source organism: Streptomyces sp. NPDC020362 (assembly GCF_040642095.1). Lineage (NCBI taxonomy): Bacteria > Bacillati > Actinomycetota > Actinomycetes > Kitasatosporales > Streptomycetaceae > Streptomyces > Streptomyces sp. NPDC020362. The sequence continues at coordinate 75,752 of NZ_JBFAET010000008.1, read as the reverse complement.
GGCGCTCCAGTGCGGGAGATTATGACAAGTCAGCGCGACAGGCCGTCTCGAAACGCCGTCCATTCTGCGGATGGCCCCGGGAAGGCGACCCTAACCGACGTAGGGTTGATCCTGGGATGGTCGGTGGGACGACCATGCCCGGACAGCCGCCTCGAAGGAGGTCCAGTTCAGTGACCAGCCAGGTCAGCAGCCCAGCGGAGCAGGCCGACGGAACCGTCGTGGGAGAGCAGCGCAAACCGGGCGGAACCAAGGATGTCCGGCGTCTGGACCGGGTCATCATCCGGTTCGCGGGGGACTCGGGTGACGGCATGCAGCTCACCGGTGACCGGTTCACCTCGGAGACCGCGTCCTTCGGCAACGACCTCTCCACCCTGCCGAACTTCCCTGCCGAGATCCGCGCCCCCGCCGGCACCCTGCCCGGCGTCTCCTCGTTCCAGCTCCACTTCGCCGACCACGACATCCTCACCCCGGGCGACGCGCCGAACGTGCTGGTCGCGATGAATCCGGCCGCTCTGAAGGCCAACATCGGCGACCTGCCGCGCGGCGCCGAGATCATCGTCAACACGGACGAGTTCACCAAGCGTGCCCTGCAGAAGGTCGGCTACGCCGCCTCCCCGCTGGAGGACGGCTCGCTGGACGGCTACAACCTGCACCCGGTGCCGCTGACCTCCCTGACGGTCGAGGCGCTGAAGGAGTTCGACCTCTCCCGCAAGGAGGCCGAGCGCAGCAAGAACATGTTCGCGCTGGGCCTGCTGAGCTGGATGTACCACCGGCCCACCGACGGCACCGAGAAGTTCCTCCAGTCGAAGTTCGCGAAGAAGCCGGACATCGCGGCGGCCAATATCGCGGCGTTCCGGGCGGGCTGGAACTTCGGCGAGACGACCGAGGACTTCGCCGTCTCCTACGAGGTCGCCCCGGCCGCCAAGGCGTTCCCGGTCGGCACCTACCGCAACATCTCCGGCAACCTGGCCCTCGCCTACGGCCTGGTCTCCGCCTCCCAGCAGGCCGATCTGCCGCTGTTCCTCGGCTCGTACCCGATCACTCCGGCCTCGGACATCCTGCACGAGCTGAGCAAGCACAAGAACTTCGGTGTGCGCACCTTCCAGGCCGAGGACGAGATCGCCGGCATCGGCGCGGCGCTGGGGGCGGCCTTCGGCGGCTCGCTCGCGGTGACGACGACGAGCGGTCCCGGTGTGGCACTCAAGAGCGAGACGATCGGCCTGGCCGTCTCCCTGGAGCTGCCGCTGCTGGTCGTGGACATCCAGCGCGGCGGCCCGTCGACCGGCCTGCCCACCAAGACCGAGCAGGCGGACCTGCTGCAGGCCATGTTCGGGCGCAACGGCGAGGCTCCGGTACCGGTGGTCGCCCCGAAGACCCCGGCCGACTGCTTCGACGCGGCCCTGGAGGCGGCCCGGATCGCGCTGACCTACCGCACCCCCGTCTTCCTGCTCTCGGACGGCTACCTGGCCAACGGCTCCGAGCCCTGGCGGATCCCCGACCTGGACGAGCTGCCGGACCTCAGGGTGCAGTTCGCCTCCGGCCCGAACCACACCCTCGAGGACGGCACCGAGGTCTTCTGGCCGTACAAGCGGGACCCGCAGACCCTGGCCCGTCCGTGGGCGATCCCGGGCACCCCGGGCCTGGAGCACCGCATCGGCGGCATCGAGAAGCAGGACGGCACGGGCAACATCTCCTACGACCCGGCCAACCACGAGTTCATGGTCCGCACCCGCCAGGCCAAGATCGACGGGATCGAGGTCCCGGACATCGAGGTCGACGACCCGCACGAGGCGAAGACGCTGGTGCTGGGCTGGGGCTCGACGTACGGGCCGATCACCGCGGCGGTACGGCGTCTGCGCGCGGCCGGCGAGTCGATCGCGCAGGCCCACCTGCGCCACCTCAACCCGTTCCCGCGCAATCTCGGCGCGGTGCTGGAGCGGTACGACAAGGTCGTGATCCCCGAGATGAACCTCGGGCAGCTCGCCACCCTGATCCGGGCGAAGTACCTGGTCGACGCCCACTCGTACAACCAGGTCAACGGCATGCCGTTCAAGGCGGAGCAGCTCGCCGCCGCACTGAAGGAGGCCATCGATGACTGACGCCACCAACGGGCTGCTGCAGCTCGTCCCCAAGGCCGAGGCCAAGCAGTCGATGAAGGACTTCAAGTCCGACCAGGAAGTGCGCTGGTGCCCGGGCTGCGGCGACTACGCGATCCTCGCGGCCGTCCAGGGGTTCATGCCGGAGCTGGGTCTGGCCAAGGAGAACATCGTCTTCGTCTCCGGCATCGGCTGCTCCTCCCGCTTCCCGTACTACATGAACACCTACGGGATGCACTCCATCCACGGCCGCGCCCCGGCGATCGCCACCGGCCTCGCGACCTCGCGGCGGGACCTGAGCGTGTGGGTGGTCACCGGTGACGGCGACGCCCTCTCCATCGGCGGCAATCACCTGATCCACGCCCTGCGCCGCAACGTCAACCTCAAGATCCTGCTGTTCAACAACCGGATCTACGGCCTGACCAAGGGCCAGTACTCCCCGACCTCCGAGGTCGGCAAGATCACCAAGTCGACCCCGATGGGTTCCCTCGACGCGCCGTTCAACCCGGTGTCGCTGGCGATCGGCGCGGAGGCGTCCTTCGTCGCCCGGACGATCGACTCCGACCGCAAGCACCTGACCGAGGTGCTGCGCGCGGCCGCCGACCACCCGGGCACGGCCCTGATCGAGATCTACCAGAACTGCAACATCTTCAACGACGGCGCCTTCGACGCCCTGAAGGACAAGCAGCATGCCGAGGAGGCGTTGATCCGGCTGGAGCACGGGCAGCCGATCCGCTTCGGCCCCGAGAACACGCGCGGGGTCGTACGGGACCGGCAGACCGGCGACCTGAAGGTGGTCCCGGTGACCCCGGAGAACGAGGCGGACGTCCTGGTGCACGACGCGCAGGCCGCGTCCCCCACCACCGCCTTCGCCCTCTCCCGGCTGGCCGACCCCGACACGCTGCACCACACCCCGATCGGTGTGTTCCGCTCCGTCGAGCGGCCGGTCTACGACACCCAGATGGCCGATCAGCTGGACGCGGCCATCGAACAGCGCGGCAAGGGCGATCTGGCCGCGCTGCTGGCCGGCGGGGACACCTGGACGGTCGTCGGCTGACACCGCCGCCGGCGCCCATGACGGCGCCGTTCGATCACGAGGCCCGGGAGCGCAGTTCCCGGGCCTCGTCGTAGACGGCGCGGGCCTTCTCCACCTCGCCCATGCGGTCGTGCGTCCACTGGGCCAGGACCCGCACCTGCTCCGCCGCCTCGCGGCCGAGGACGGTGAGCGAGTAGTCGACGCGGGGCGGGATGACCGGTTTGGCGTCCCGGTGGACCAGACCGTCGCGCTCCAGGGTCTGGAGGGTCTGGGTGAGCATCTTCTCGCTGATGCGGCCCACCCGGTCGATCGCCCGGCGCAGCTCGCTGAACCGCCGCGAGCCCTCCAGCAGCTCGATGAGGACGAGAACGCCCCAGCGGCTGGTGACGTGCTCCAGGACGAGCCGGTAGGGGCACAGGGCCTCCGCCTCGGCGCCACTGCGCCCACGCGCACTACTTACTGCCATGCCAGTACCTTACTTCAAAGTGGGTACTTTCGCTTGGTTAGTGCAGATCCTAGGGTGAGTGTCACAGCCACCCCACAAGGAGTTCTGAACCATGAGCATCGTCGTCACAGGAGCCACCGGACACCTCGGCCGTCACGTCGTGGAGCAGTTGCTGGAGAAGGTTCCGGCGGAGCAGATCACCGCCGTCGTGCGCGACGAGGCCAAGGCCGCCGACTTCGCGGCCCGCGGGGTGAAGCTCGCCGTCGCCGACTACAACGCGCCGGAGACCTTCGGCGCGCTGTTCGCGGCCGGCGACAAGGTCCTGCTGATCTCCGGCAACGAGTTCGACAAGGGCCGGGTGCAGCAGCACCGGGTCGTCATCGACGCCGCCCGGGCGGCGGGCGTGGCACTGCTCGCGTACACCAGCGCCCCGGGCAGCCTCACGGCCGCGCTGGCCGACGACCACCGGGCCACCGAGGAGGTGCTGCTCGCCTCCGGGCTGCCGTACACGCTGCTGCGCAACGGCTGGTACCACGAGAACTACACCGAGAACCTGGCTCCGGTGCTGGAGCACGACGCGGTCGTCGCGGCGGCCGGTGAGGGCCGGGTCTCCTCGGCCTCCCGCGCCGACTACGCCGCCGCCGCGGTCGCCGTACTGACCGGCGAGGGCCACGAGAACCGGACGTACGAGCTGGGCGGCGACGAGGCCTGGAGCTTCGCCGAGTACGCGGCCGAGCTGAGTCGCCAGACCGGCAGGCAGATCGCCTACAACGCCGTCACCGGCGAGGTCCTGGAAGGCATCCTGGCCGGCGCCGGACTGCCCGCGCACTTCGTGGAGATCTTCGTCGGCGTGGACGCCTCGATCGAGAAGGGCGAGCTGGTCGTCCCCACCGGCGACCTGTCCCGTCTGGCCGGCCGCCCGACGACCCCGCTCGCCGAGGCGGTCACCGCCGCGCTCAAGGACTGACCGCCTCTCCCGGGAGCACGTGACCGGCGCCACCCCCTGCTGTCATGACCGTATGGCGATACGGGCATGACAGCAGGGGGTGTCCGGCGCTACCTTCTTTCTCGCGTGCGTGAGAAGTGAGAGGGAGGGGCCCGTGGCCAGGACGTCCAGGAGTGAGCACCGGATAGGCCTGCTGAACGGCTTCGCGGCCTACGGCATGTGGGGGCTGGTCCCCCTGTTCTGGCCCCTGCTGAAGCCCGCGGGGGCGATGGAGATCCTGGCCCACCGCATGGTGTGGTCCCTCGCCTTCGTCGCGGCAGCCCTGCTCGTCGTACGGCGCTGGGCCTGGGCCGGGGAGCTGCTGCGGCAGCCGAAGCGGCTCGCGCTCATCACGGTCGCCGCCGCCGTGATCACCGTGAACTGGGGCGTCTACATCTGGGCCGTGAACTCCGGCCATGTGGTCGAGGCCTCCCTCGGGTACTTCATCAACCCGCTGGTGACCATCGCGATGGGCGTGCTGATCCTGAAGGAACGGCTGCGGCCCACGCAGTGGGCGGCGGTCGCGGTCGGCTTCGCCGCCGTGGTCGTCCTGACCGTCGGCTACGGCCGTCCGCCGTGGATCTCCCTGTGCCTGGCCTTCTCGTTCGCCACCTACGGGCTGGTGAAGAAGAAGGTCGCCCTCGGCGGCATCGAGTCGCTGGCCGCCGAGACCGCGATCCAGTTCCTGCCCGCGCTCGGCTATCTGATCTGGCTCACCGCGCACGGCGAGTCCACCTTCACCACCGGCAGTACGGGCCACTCCGCCCTGCTCGCCTCGACCGGCATCGTCACCGCCCTGCCGCTGGTCTGCTTCGGCGCGGCGGCGATCCGGGTGCCGCTGTCCACGCTGGGGCTGCTCCAGTACCTGGCCCCCGTCTTCCAGTTCCTGCTCGGCATCCTCTACTTCCACGAGGCCATGCCGCCCGAGCGCTGGGCCGGCTTCGCGCTGGTCTGGCTGGCCCTGGGGCTGCTCACCTGGAACGCCCTGCGCTCCGCGCGCAGGCCGAGGGCGATGGTCGTACCGCCCCGCGTCGAGGCGCCCGGCTCCGCCCCGGTGGACGCCTGACGCAGGCCGGCCGCGTGACGCGGGCCGGTCGTCGGAGGCGGGCCAGTCGTCGGAGGCGGGCCGGCTGACTGACGCGGGCCGGTTGTCGGAGGCACGCGCTATAAGTGGGCCATGTCGACGCACACACCCGCCCCGGTGCACTGGAAGCTCGTCATCGACGCGGCCGACCCGCATGCGCAGGCCGACTTCTGGGCCGCCGCACTGCACTACGAGGCCGAGGACAACAGCGCCCTCGTCGAGCGGCTGCTGTCACTCGGCGCACTGCCCGGGGAGGCCACCGTCGAGTACCACGGCCGCCCCGCCTTCCGCGACCTGATCGCCGTACGGCACCCCGACGATCCCTACGACCCGGACACCGGCACCGGGCTTGGGCGACGGCTGCTGTTCCAGCGCGTCCCCGAGGCCAAGACCGCCAAGAACCGGCTGCACCTCGATCTGCACCCCGGTGACGGGCGGCGCGCGGACGAGGTCGCGCGGCTCGAGGCCCTGGGGGCGCGGATCCTGCGCGAGGTGAAGGAGCCGGCCGGCGCGTGGGCGGTGATGGCGGACCCCGAGGACAACGAGTTCTGCGTGCACTGACCGCCGAAGGCGGCGTACGGCCGGCTGTCCCCCGGTCACCCGCCTCCGGTCACACCTGTGCCGCCCTGGCCGCCCGGTCGGTCAGTCGCGTCATGCGGGCGCGCACGGACTCCAAGGGGCGAAGATCGTCGGCGGCGGGCCCCGGCTCCCCCGTGAGATCCGTCCACAGGTCGATCAGGTCGTGGCCGAGCCGCAGCCCCTCCTCCGGGTCGCGCACCGCACGCCAGGCGGTGGCCGCGCTCTGCACGTTGCCGTACGCCGCCTCCGCGTCCAGGGCCTGGCGGCGCAGCCGGGCGACGTCCAGGGAGAGGTGGAAGGCACGGACCGGCTCACCCGCCAGATAGGCGATGTAGGCGGTCAGTTCACGCAGGTGCAGCACCTCGGGATGGCGCGGTCCCAGCACACCGGACGCCTCGACGACCGTGCGGTCGGCGAGTTCCGCCGCGGCGTCGATACGACCCTCCCGTACGGCCTCGTTGATCCGCGTCATCGGCCCGGTGAGCAGCTCGGCCCCCTCGGCGGTCTCGGTCACTGGCTCGTCCCCGAGCACCTCCTCGGCCACGGCGTCGAAGCCGCGGGCGGGGGTGGGCGTGGAGGACGTGGCCGGGGCGGGCTCCAGGGCCGCCTCCGGGATGAGCAGGGTGGTCTTCGGGGCCGGCAGCGGGGCCTCGGGGGTCGGCAGCGGGGCGGGCTCCGGGATGCCCGCGGACACCGGGGCCGGTGCGGGCACGGAGACCAGGGCGACCGGGCAGGACACGGGGCTCTCCCCGGACGCGGAGGCCCGCTCGGGCACAGGAACTCCCTCGGGCACAGAGGCTCGTTCGGGCACAGAGGCTCGTTCGGGCACGGAAGCCCGCTCGGGTGCGGCGACGGCGGCGAGATGCCCGGCCGGGGCGTCCGGGGCGGCGGCCGTGGTCGTGGACGGGATCATGACGGGCGGCGGGCCGAACTGCCCCGCGGGCGCCTGTACGGTGCCCGGCGCGCCGAACGCACCCGTCTGCGGCTGCGCCCCGCCCGGCGCCGTCCGCGGAGCGACCCGCACCGGGTCCCCCACCACTCGGCTGGAGCCGTCCGCCGCGACCTCCAGAGGAACCATGCAGCCGGCGCAGTCGTCGTGGATCGTGGCGCGTATGGGGGTGCCCAGGCTGATCGCCAGGCGCTGGAGGTGGTCCAGCACGGCCTGCTGGATCTCCTCGCCCGGCGCGGCCACGACCGCCGTCCCGCCCACCGACGCGCTGCCCGCGCCGGACACCCGGACGTACACCGCCGCAGGGTGTGCCGCGGGCTGCTGCGCCCGCTTCTTCTCGAAGCTGAGTCGAGACATCGGTGTTCCCTCACTCCCCCGGCGTCGCGATCCGGTCGTTACGCGTCCTACCGACCAGTCTGTCTGCTCCGCACGGCTCCTGCGTCACCACGACGTCACAGCATCGCACCAGCCGCACCCTGGAGGGAGATCCATGTGTGTGCATATAATGCACACACCTGTTTTTGTGGCACGTCAACGCTCACTCTGGGGGACCCATGAGCCGTCGTTTCCTCTTCGTCCTGGGCAGCGCCCGCCGTGACGGCAACACCGAACTGCTGGCCCGCAAGGCCGCCGAGCAGCTGCCCGGGGAGGTGGAGCAGCAGTGGATCCGCCTCGCCGACCTCGCGCTGCCCGACTTCGTCGACCTGCGCCACGACAGCGACCACGTACGCCCGGAGGCGGACACCCCCACCGGTCTGCTGCTCGACGCCACCCTCGAGGCGACCGACATCGTGATCGCCACGCCGCTGTACTGGTACTCGGTGTCCGGCCTCACCAAGCGCTACCTGGATCACTGGTCGGGCTGGCTGCGCACCCCCGGCCTCGACTTCAAGGCCACCCTGGGCGGACGCACGCTGTGGGGTGTCACGGTCCTCGCGGACCGGGAACCGTCGGTCGCCGATCCCCTGGTCGGCACGCTCAACAACTCGGCCGCCTACCTGGGGATGCGCTTCGGCGGGGTGCTGCTGGGCAACGGCAGCGGGCCCGGGGACGTGCGCACGGACTCCGAGGCGCTGACCCGCGCGAAGACGTTCTTCGCGCGGGAGGCACCGCTCGCCCGCTTCCCGTACCAGGACGCCTGAGACACCCCGCGTGCCCGGAACGGCCCGCGTGCCCGGCACGCCCGGCACGAACGCGCGAACGGCGCGAACCGCTCGCTCCTGCGCGCCAGACGGCGAGCGCACTCGGCGCACCCGGGCGTCTGTCCCGCCCTGCGCGCAGACGCCCTGCGCGCAGACGCCCTGCGTGCGGACGGCCTGCGTCCCTACGCGTTGATGTCCTTCGTCGTGAAACGCGCCCAGGCCGCCGAGCCGAACACGGCCGCGTACAGCGCCTGGAGACCGAGGTTCTTCACCAGGTCGTCCCAGTAGACGGGGTCGCGCACCAGGTCGGCGAAGGACAGCCAGTAGTGCGGGAAGAGGTACGGCTGGAGCGCGTGCAGCTGGGGTATCTGGTCGAGGATCTGGACGGTGATGAGCAGGCCCACGGTGGTCGCCATCGCCGCGATGCCGCTGTTGGTCAGGGTCGACACGAACAGGCCGAGGGCGGCGATGCCGACCAGTGAGGCCGCGACCACCAGGGCGATCAGCAGCGCCCGGCCGAGGCCATCGGCGAAGCTGATACGGGTGCCGGAGATGGTCATCAGCTCGCCGAGCGGGAACAGGAGCGCACCGACGAGCAGTGCGGAGACGGTCACGACCAGGGTGGCCAGCACACAGAAGGCCATGACGGTCGTGTACTTGGTGAGCAGCAGGCGGGTACGGCCGGCCGGCGCGACCAGCAGATAGCGCAGGGTGCCGCCGCCCGCCTCGCCCGCGATCGCGTCGCCCGCGACGACGCCCACCGCCATCGGCAGGAAGAACGGCAGGGTCGCGGCCAGGGCCGTGAACACCAGGAACAGGCCGTTGTTGGTGATCTGCGCGATGAACGCCGGGCCGTTCCCGCCCTCCGGACCGCCCGTCGAGCCGCCCCGCGTCTGGACCTTCACCGCGATCCCGATCAGCACCGGCACCGCCGCCAGCACCCCGAGCAGCGCGAGCGTGCGCCAGCGGCGGACGGTGGTGACCAGCTCACTGCGCAGCAGCCCGAAGGTCCACAGGGGGCTCGGACGACCGGGACCTGCCGCCGCCGGTGTGCCGAGCGCCTCAGCCCGCGACATCGAAACCCTCCCCCGTCAGTGCCACGAACGCGTCCTCCAGGGAGGCCCGTTCGAGCGTGAAGCCCCGGACCCGGACGCCCGCCGTGACCAGTGCCGCGTTCACCTCGGCGAGGTCGTGTACGGGCGGCTCGCCACTCACCCGCTCGCCGTCCACGGTGACGTCCGCGACGCCCTGTTCCTTCAGTGTCCGGGCCGCCTCGCCCGGGTCCGGTGTGATCACCACCAGCCGGCCGCGCGCGCCGGCCGCCAGGTCCGCCACCGCGCCCTGCGTGACGAGCCGGCCCTGCGCCATCACCGCCGCGTGCGTGCACACCTGCTCGATCTCGTCGAGGAGGTGGGAGGAGAGGAAGACGGTCGTGCCGTCGGAGGCCAACTCGCGGATCAGGGCGCGTATTTCGCGCATGCCCTGCGGGTCGAGGCCGTTGGTCGGCTCGTCCAGGACGAGCAGGCTGCGGGGCTGGAGCAGGGCGGCGGCCAGGCCCAGGCGCTGCTTCATTCCGAGGGAGTACGCCCTGGCCTTCTTGCCCGCGGCCGCGGCGAGGCCCACCCGGTCCAGGGCGGCTGCGACGCGGGCGCGCCGGGTGCGCGGGTCGGCGGTCGGGTCGGCGGCGTCGTAGCGCAGCAGGTTGTCCCGGCCGGAGAGGAAGCCGTACAGGGCCGGGCCCTCGATCAGTGCGCCGACCTGCGGGAGGACGGCGCGGGTGGCCCGGGGCATGGGGCGGCCCAGCACCCGGGCCGTGCCCGAGGTCGGCTCGATCAGGCCCATCAGCATGCGGATGGTGGTGGTCTTGCCGGAGCCGTTCGGGCCGAGGAAGCCGAAGACGCTGCCCGCCGGGACGGTCAGATCGAGGCCGTCGACGGCGAGTTGTCCGCCGCGGTAGCGCTTGGTGAGGCCGAGCGTGGCGATGACGGGCCCCCGCTCGTCCTGTGCGCCCCGCTCCGCCGCGCCCCCCGAGTCCCGCTCCGTGGCGGACGGTTCGTCCATCGGTCCCTCGATTCGTCGTGTCCCGGGAGCGCACCCGGGGCCTGCGAAAAGCCACCCGGGCTCCCCGCAGGCCCCGGGAGGGTCACTTCCCTTCGTTCGCCGCCTTCACCAGGGCGTCCTTGGTGACCGCGCCGGCGTACACCTTGCCGTCGTCGGTGATCAGGGCGTTGACCAGACGGGTGGAGAAGACCGTGCCCTTGCCGAACTTGCCGGAGACCTGGTCGCCCAGCGAGCCGAGGAAGCCGCCGAAGGCACCGCCCTCGGAACCGGACGGCAGGGCGCCGCCCTTGGCGCCGGTGTCGAAGGTGGCGATGGACGTCCAGCCCTTGCCGAGCACGGTGGCACGGTCCATGCCCTTGGCGAAGCCCTCGCCGGACTTCGGGGCGTGCTCCGGCGCCTTGGACTTCTGCTTCTCCTCGGTGACCTTCGCGCCCTTGGGCGGGGTGAAGTCGAAGGCGGAGGCGGCCGGCTTGGCGAAGGAGACCTGGGTGAAGCCCGCGTCCAGCACGGCGGCGCCGCCGCTCCTCGGCGTCAGCGTGAACTTCAGCGGCTGGCCCGTCTTCGCGTCCACGGCGATGCTGATCGCGCCGACCGTGGTGCCGGACTGCTTGGGCTTGATCAGCAGCTTGTAGGCGTCGCGTCCGGCGACCTGGACGGTGCCGTCGACCGTCACGGACGTGGTGTCGTCGACCGACTTCAGAGCCTCGTCGGCGAAGTCCTTGGGCGTGGCCGGCGGCTCGGCCCGGTGCTTCCTGCCGGAGTCGGCGGCGGTGCCGTGGTAGACCTCGTTGCTCTTGCTGTCGTAGCCCCACACGTTCTTGCCGTTGTGGATGATGCTGTACTCGGCGCCGCTCTCCAGCAGCGAGAGCTTCTGCCGGTCGGGGCCGTCGGCGGCCACGCGCAGGGTGTGCGTGCCGGAGACCAGCTCGGTGAGCTTGGCCTTGGGGTCCGCGGAGGAGCCGTCGCCGCCGCGCTGGGCCGCCCCCGAGGCCAGGCTGCTCTCCAGGCCGCCGAGGTTCGGCAGGCCGAGGTCGGTGGTGACCTTCACCGTGCCGGACAGCTGCTGCACGTCCGACTTGGCGATCTTCTCGATGAGCTGCTGTGCGGTGATCTTCGGCAGGTCGGGGTCACCGGAGGCGGCGAGCGCCGGGACCAGCCCGATCGTGGCCGCCGCCACCCCCACCACCGCGACCGGGACCGCGTACCGGGCGGCCTTGCGGCGTCCGGCGCGCAGGTCCTCGTCCTGCGCGATGCCCGCTGCGTCGTCGGATTCGTACGGTGCCATCTGTGCCTTACCTCCGTCGTCGGCGGCGGCTGTCCTCACGCTGGTCCACCTGAGCCGCCATTCTCACCCGAATCGGTGAGGAGTGGTGATTTCCGTGGTCTCCATCTGACCAAATCGGCCGCGCGGAAGCGTCAGACCTCGGAGCCAACTCCGTGTACGCCTGCGGTATGACACATGAGGGCGGCGTCTCCCCCGACCCGTAGGGGTCGTGCGGGAGACGCCGCCCTCGCGCTCGTTGCGGGCATGCCGCCCCGGGTCAGCCGGCCCGGTGCACCACCGCGTCGCACAGCTCGGTCAGCGCAGCCTTGGCGTCGCACTCCGGCAGCGGGGCCAGGGCGGCCCGCGCCTCCTCCGCGTACCGGACGGTGTCCCGGCGGGCCTGCTCCAGGGCGGGGTGCGCGCGCAGGGCGGTGAGCGCCTCGGCGAGCCGGGCGTCGTCGCTGAGGTCGGAGTCCAGCAGCTCGCACAGCGCGAGGTCCTCGGGCAGGCCGAGGCGGGCGGCCCGCTCGCGCAGCCGGAGCACGGGCAGCGTCGGGATGCCCTCGCGCAGGTCGGTTCCCGGGGTCTTGCCGGACTCGCGCGAGTCGGAGGCGATGTCCAGGACGTCGTCCGCGAGCTGGAAGGCGACCCCGAGCCGTTCGCCGTACTGGGTGAGCACGTCGACGACCGTCTCGTCGGCGCCGGACATCATCGCGCCGAACCGGCACGAGACCGCCACCAGCGATCCCGTCTTGCCGCCGAGCACGTCCAGGTAGTGCTCGACCGGATCGCGGCCGTCCGAGGGACCCGCGGTCTCCAGGATCTGCCCGGTGACCAGCCTCTCGAACGCGAGGGCCTGCACCCGTACCGCCTCGGGGCCGAGGTCGGCGAGGATCTGGGAGGCGCGGGCGAAGAGGAAGTCGCCGGTGAGGACCGCGACGGAATTGCCCCAGCGCGTGTTGGCGCTGTCCACGCCGCGCCGCACGGCCGCCTCGTCCATGACGTCGTCGTGGTACAGCGTGGCCAGGTGGGTCAGCTCCACGACGACGGCCGACGGTACGACGCCGGGCGCGTACGGGTCGCCGAACTGCGCGGCAAGCATCACGAGCAGCGGCCGGAACCGCTTCCCACCGGCTCGTACGAGGTGCTGCGCGGCCTCCGTGATGAACGGGACCTCACTCTTGGTGGCTTCGAGCAAGCCTTCCTCGACAGCCGCCAATCCGGCCTGGACATCGGCTTCCAGAGCCTGGTCCCGCACGCTCAGCCCGAACGGCCCGACGACGGTCACGAGGGGTCTCCTGTCTGCTGGTGTCTGCTGGCGGTTACGCGGTTTGTCGATAGGTCGCTGCCATCACTCAAGTCAGCGTATCCGGTCCTGTTTCGATCACCGATAGCGCCCACCGGTCCAGGCCGGGCGCTATCGGATCACGGCCGCTATGTTCTTGATCATCTGATAACGACGGACATCTATTGACTTAACAGCAACTGGTCCGATTTGTCGCGAACCGGGCCGTGGGCGAATTACTCCTTTTGCGTCATGCGCAGCAAATCCCTCTAATCCCGCATGTCTGATTTGGTACACTTTGCCATTTCGTGAGTTGGGTCACGCGGGCAGGTATATCCAGCCATCCGGCACAACCCCCTTCCGCCCTTGCCCCGCAAGGCCAGTTGAGGATTGGCAACAGCAAAGGATCAAGTTGCCCATACGGGACAGACCAAGGTCAACTGGCACGTTGGGTGAATCCGGTACTTGTTCCGGACATGTGCTCTCGCATAGCTTCCCGGCACGTCAGGCGGACGCCGAATCCTGCCGCGTCTGACACCACCCATCGACGAACTCATTCGTACGGCAGGAGCGGGGGACCCAGGTAAGCCGCCGGACCGGCCGGCACATGCGCAGATGCACATGTCGTCACCGGAACGGCTAGGGGTGAAGCCGTGCCTTCCAGGAGGCACGGCCGGGCACTCCCCGGGCCCGAACCCGACAGCTCACCTCGCAGGCGACGGAGAGGGACAACGCCATGCCTGCTGCCGCTCAGCGCCTCCGCAACCGCACCAACCGCCTCGTCCGCACGCTCGCCGTGGCCGGCACCGGTGCCGCCGTACTCGCCCTTCCCGTCATCGGCGCGACCAGCGCGTCCGCCGCCACCCCCGCGGCCACCACGCCCTCCACCACACTCGCCGGGTACCCGAACAACCTCGACGGCTGGATCCGCGAATCGCTCGCGATCATGGCCGAGAAGCACATCCCGGGCACCTACAACGGCATCTACCGCAACATCATCCGCGAGTCCTCGGGCAACCCGAACGCCATCAACCTGTGGGACTCCAACGCCGCCAAGGGCATACCGTCGAAGGGCCTGCTCCAGGTCATCGACCCGACGTTCAACGCGTACCACGTGGCCGGCACGTCCTTCGACATCTACGACCCGGTCGCGAACATCACGGCCGCCTGCAACTACGCGGCCGCGCGCTACGGGTCGATGGACAACGTCAACGGCGCCTACTGACGAACGCCCGCGGCGGGGCCCCTGCTGTTATCCCGGTCAGTCGGTCGGGAACAGTCTTTCGAGGACGACGGCGATGCCGTCGTCCTCGTTCGACAGGGTGACCTCGTCGGCGGCGGCCTTGAGCTCCGGGTGGGCGTTGGCCATGGCGACGCCGTGCGCCGCCCAGTCGAACATCGGGATGTCGTTGGGCATGTCGCCGAAGGCGAGGGCCCGCCCGGCGGGGATCTCGAGGTGGTCGGCGGCCAGCGCCAGCCCCGTCGCCTTGGTGACACCGCACGGCTGGAGTTCCACGGTCCCCGGCCCCGACATCGTGACCGTCGCCAGCGAACCCACCGCCGAGCGCGCGACCGCCGCCAACTCGTCGTCGGACAGTGTGTGATGGCGCAACAGCACCTTGCTGATGGGCTCGCACCACAGGTCGTCGCGGCGGCCGACCCGCACGGCCGGCAGGGTCGGGTGCGGCATCAGATACCCCGGCTCGATCAGCGTGAGCCCGTCCACGCCGTCCTGGTCGACGGCGGCGTAGACCTGCCCCACCTCGGCCTCGATCTTGCCGAGCGCGGTCTCGGCCAGTTCCCGGTCCAGGCGCACCGACCACAGCAGGCGGTCGGCTCCGGCGTCGTAGACCTGCGCGCCCTGCCCGCACACCGCGAGCCCCGTGCACCCGAGGTCCTCCAGCAGGGGCCTCACCCGCGGGGCCGGGCGGCCCGTCACCACCAGATGCCGGGCACCGGCCCGCACCGCCCTCGCGAGTGCGGCGAGCGACCGGTCGGAGACGGTGTCGTCACCGCGCAGCAGTGTCCCGTCCAGGTCCGTGGCGATCAGTGCGTATGCGGGGGGTGCGGCCATGATCAGAGAATACGGACAGTGCGCCCCACCGACTCACCCTGATGTTCCCGCACTTGTCTGCTTCTCACCCCCAAGTGGTGCCCGCGGGCTCCTTGATGGTGGTGTTGATGCGGTTGAACATGTTGGTGAGCGAGATGGTGAGGATCAGCGCCGAGAGCTGCTTCTCGTCGAAGTGGTCGGCGACTTCGTCCCACAGCGCGTCCGGCACCGGCTCCTCGCAGCGGTCGGCGAGCCGTGTGACCCGCTCGGACAGCTGCAGCGCCGCGCGCTCGGCCTCGGTGAAGAAGGGCGCCTCGCGCCAGGCGCCGACGGCCGCGATCCGCTCCTCGCTCGCACCGGCCTTGCGCAGGTTGACCGTGTGACCGTGCGCACAGGCGCTGCATCCGTTGATCTGGCTGGCCCGCAGCCCGACGATCTCAGCCAGCTCCTCGGGCAGTCCGCCCTCGCCGACCGCCTGGAAGATCGTGCCGATGCCCTTCAGCGCGGCCGGGAGGACGTACGCCGGGTTCGTCATCCGTGCCTGCATGGTGCTGCCCCCTGAGTGTCAGTGGTGCTCGCTAGGTTGTGTTCACTGCACTGACGGAACGGGGGCGGACGTCGTGACCGATCGGCACGGAGATTTTTCGGCGCATCTTCTGGAGGCTTCGACCGGTGTCCTGGAGCGCTTCCCCGAGGAGCTGAAACCGGAGATCTACGCCCTCTCCTTCCGCATCTGGCGGGTGGACGACGACGAGCGCCGCCCGTACGTGGCCATCGGCTACAACACCGAGACCCAGTACGAGCAGGAGAAGCGCCACGGAGACCCCGGCGAGGCCCGCTGGAACTACGCGTGCTGGCTCCTGGACGGCTTCGAGATGCTCGGGAACGTCCCCGAGGACCCGGCCGGCGCCCGGCTGTACGCCGCGGAGGCCGAGGATCTCGGGCTGTGGTTCGAGGAGGACGACGACAGCGACGGCGATCAGGCCATTCGGCGCGAACTGCTCGGTGAGCACTTCGCGGGTGCCTGCATCGAGCTGGCCCGCCGGCTGCACGCGGAGGGCCGGATCGAGAAGGTCCTCGGCCGTCCGCTGCCCGTCGTGATCTTCGACATGTACTGCCCGGGCTGGGAGGTGGAGGCCACCGAGGCCGCCAACCCGCCCGAGCTGATCGCGGAGTTCCTCCGGTGGCAGCGGGCGGGATGGGAGGCGTAGGGCTGCTTCCGGGCCTCAGGGGTGTGCCGCCGCCAGATGCCCGGCCAGGCGCGGCGAGGCGAACTCCGTGCCGCAGACGAAGCGCATCACCGGGCCGTAGGAGGACGCCGCCGGGAGTCCGGTGAAGTACAGGCCGGGGACCGAGGAGACGTAACCGGCGCCGAGCCTGGGGGCGCCCCGGCTCACCGCGAGGCGGGTGCGCAGTTCGTGGCCGAGGAAGTCCATCGCGGCGATGCTCACGCGGTAGCCGGTGGCCGCGATGACGTGGTCGGCGGGCAGCTGATCGGTGTGTCCGCCGTGCGTGCGCACGGTGAGGACCGGGGTGCCGTCCGGGGCGTCGGCGCCGAGCACCCGCTCGACGTCCTGGACCTGGACCTTGTCCTCGAAGCGGTCGCGCAGCCACCAGGCGCCGAGCGGGCCGAGGACCCGGCGGACCAGGTAGTGGCGGGTCCGGGCGGGCAGGAAGCGGTACGGGTGCGGGTAGTGGCTGAGCGCCCACAGGGACCAGGCACGGCCGAAGGGGGACTCGGGGCGGAGCCTGGGCTGGTCCCAGGGCGGAGCCCCGAAGGCGACCCGGCCGCGGCCGCGCGAGACGACCCGCACCTGGGCTCCGGCCTCGGCGGCCAGGGCCGCCGTCTCCAGTGCGGACTGGCCGGCGCCGACGACGATCAGCTCCTTGCCGGCGAAGCGGGTGAGGTCGTGGTGCTGGGAGCTGTGGGAGACCGGTCCGGTGGGCGCCGGTCCGTCGGCCGCCGCTGCGGCCAACTCCGCCGGAAGGTGGGCTAGCCCGGACAGGCCGGTGGCGACCACGACCGCGCGAGCGGTGAACAACTCACCCGAGTCCAGCTTGAGTTCGAACCCGCCGCTCCTGTCGCGGTCGACGGAGACGACGCGGACCCGCTCCAGGTCGGGCAGCAGCTTGTGCTGGAACCACTCGCCGTAGGCGATGAAGGTCTCCACCGGGATGATGTCCTCGTCGGTGACCAGCCGGCGGATGCCGGCCGCGTCGCAGTAGTCGGCGAGGGTGTGTCCGGGCTGCGGGCAGTCCAGACTGGAGGCGGCAGGGGTCGACTTGAGCAGCATGCCCTCGGGCATGTGGTCGCGCCAGCTGACCATGGTGTCGCCGAAGACGCGGACGGGGATGCCGCGCGCCCGCAGGTGGGCGGCGGTGGACAGGCCGAACGGCCCCGCCCCGATGACTGCAACCGGTCGAATCACGAAGTCCCTCCCCAGAGACACGGTGCGCCACCTCGGGTGGCCTTGCCTACTTCGTGGCGGTAGTGGTGCTGCTGCCGCGGCGGTGGGTCCGCCACAGCTGATAGAGGTGCTTCGCGCCCGGGCGCACGAAGCGGGCGAGCATCGTGAGGAACGGCAGCGGGTCGTCACCCGCGAGCCAGGCCAGCTCCGTCCCGCTCGCCCTCGCCGGTGCGTGCGGCGTCGTGTAGCCGCTGCGGCGGTAGGCGAGGAGGGCGGGCAGGTCGATGTTCTCCACGATGTAGCGGTGGCCGGCACGCTGCTCCCCCTCCGGAACGGGCCGGCCGGTCAGGTTCAGGTGCATGGCGCGGACGACGTCCACTCCCGACTCGTTCTCGAAGAGCCGGAACTGGGCGCCCATGCGCGGATTGAAGTCGAGGAGTTTGTACTGCCCGTCGCGCCGGTCGAAGCGCAGGTCGAGATCGATGATGCCGCTGAAGCCGATCTGCTTGATGAAACGCGCGGCGAGGTCGGCGAGTTCCGGGTTGTCGACCACGTACGCGTTCGCCGTCATGCCCGCGTGCGGCGGCCAGGAGCGGACCTTGACGCCGGTGAACAGGGCGAGCGGGGCCGAGTCCGCGTCGAAGCACGCGTGCACGATCCAGTCCTCGGCCTCCTCCCTCGGCAGGTACTCCTGGAGGATCACACCCGGTTGCTCGCCCCAGTCGCGGGCGAGGGTGAGCAGGCCCTCGCGGGTGGCGATCCGCGTGGTGCCGTTGACGGCGGGCCGTCTGCGCCGCACGAACGCCTCCCGGTTCTTGGCCACCACCGGGAAGCGGGCCGTGTCGGCGAAGGCGACGATCTCGTCGTACGACTCCGGGAACGCGGCCGCGGGGCTCGCGATGCCGTGTTCCACGCACAGCTCGTGCAGGCCCTGCTTGCTGGCCAGCCTGCGGGGCAGTGCGGGGTCGACACGCGGGAAGAGAAAAGAACCGGCCAGTTCCTCCTGGTGCTCGGCGATCAGGACGGCGGCCTCCTCGTCCGTCGGGATCAGGACGGCCGGACGGCCGATCCGGCGGCCGATGCGCAGCAGGCCCTCGACCAGGTGGCCCGGCTCCTCGGCACCGGTCGTGGGCCAGACGAACGACCGCTTGAGATAGCGGGAGGAGGCCGCGGGGGTGTAGGGATCCTCGGTGATCGCATACATGGGGACGCCGAGGCGGCCCAGGCTGCGGATCGCGCCGACACCGCCGTGGTGCAGCGGATAGTCGCCGAACTTGACGATCAGTCCCGGCACATCACGGTCCGCCTCGAAAGGCACACTGACGGCGTTTCCGGCCACGGGTCCCCCCACGTGTCCCCCCTACGGACCGGACCCACCCCGTCCGTGTCCCCCAAAGGACGCTAAGCCGGAATTGCCGCCTCCGACAAGGCCTATTCGGACATTGCGAACTCTTTAGTCACTGTTCGGGCAACCTTTCGCGCACCCCGTGGGGCACTGCCCAAGACACCCGCCTCAGCCGTAACGTGTGGCGCGATCACATGGAACGCATCGCCATGCATGGCCCGGATGAGAGTGAGGCAGTACTCCATGCCCCCCTTCGACGTCCCCGAGGGCGACCCCTTCGGCCCGCACAACCTTCCCTACGGCGTGTTCTCGCCCTCCGGCAGCACGGAGCGGAGGGTCGGCGTCCGGCTCGGTGACCATGTCCTCGACGCGGGCGCCGCGGCCGCCGCGCTCGGCTCACCGTACGTCTCCCTGCTCGCGCAGCCCACGCTCGGCGCGCTGCTGGCGGCCGGGCGCACGGCCTGGTCGGACGTGCGGCGCGCGCTGACGGCCTGGGTGACGGTGCCCTCGCACCGGTCGACGATCGAGGCGCTGTTCCACCCCCTCTCGTCGGTGACCCTCCATCTGCCCTTCGACGTTGCGGACTACGTCGACTTCTACGCCTCCGAGAACCACGCCCGGAACGTCGGCCAGATCTTCCGCCCCGACGCCGAGGACTCGCTGACCCCCAACTGGAAGCACCTGCCGATCGGTTACCACGGCCGCTCCGGCACCGTGGTGGTCTCGGACACGGACGTCGTACGGCCGTCCGGGCAGCGCAAGGCCCCCGCCGACCCCGCGCCCGTCTTCGGCCCGTCCGTCCGCCTGGACATCGAGGCCGAGGTCGGCTTCGTGGTCGGCGTGCCCTCCGAGCAGGGAAGGCCGGTGGCGCTGGGCGACTTCCGGGAGCACGTCTTCGGGCTGTGCCTGCTGAACGACTGGTCGGCACGGGACATCCAGGCCTGGGAGTACGTCCCGCTCGGCCCGTTCCTCGGCAAGTCCTTCGCCACCTCGGTGTCGGCGTGGATCACCCCCCTGGAGGCGCTGGAGCACGCGCGCGTGGCGCCGCCCGAGCGCACGCACCCGCTGCTGCCCTACCTGGACGACTCGGCGGCGGACGTCGAACCCGGCGGCTACGACCTGCGGATCTCCGTCTCGATCAACGGCCATGTGGTGTCCGAGCCGCCGTTCTCCACCATGTACTGGACGGCCGCCCAGCAGCTCGCCCACATGACCGTGAACGGGGCCTCGCTGCGCACCGGCGACCTGTACGGCTCGGGCACGGTGAGCGGCCCGGACGAGAACCAGCGCGGCAGCCTGCTGGAGCTGACCTGGAACGGCCGGGACCCCCTCGAACTCCCCGACGGCAAGCGGGCGTTCCTGGAGGACGGGGACGTCGTGACGCTGTCGGCATGGGCGCCGGGGGCGGACGGCGGCCGGGTCGGACTCGGGGAGGTCAGCGGGCGCATCGTGTCGGGGTGAGCCGAAGGTTGTAGCAACCGTTTGACACAAATCCGCCGGGGCGGCATCTTGTACTCACCACTTGATACAAGTGGTGAGTACAAGACAGTTGCTTTCACGGGGGTTCGTCATGGCTGATACCGACCTTGGTGCGACCGCTCCGGCGTCCCGCGCACCCGTCGACCGCTACGCGCGCTGGACGGGCCTGGTCGTCGGCGCGCTCGCCGGGCGCTGGCTGACGTCGCTCGACCACGACGAGGGCGTGCTGTACGCGGTCTCGGCCTTCGGGCTGTGCGCGGTGGCCGGGGTGCTGGCGGGCGACGCGCTGACCCCGCCCGCGCGCGGCGCCGTCCGCACGGCCGGGCTCGCCCCGCGCCGGGTCCGCGACTACGTGCCGCCCCGCCTCACCCGGCTGCTCGTCGCCCTCGCCGGCGCGCTGGTGGTGTTGCTGGTGGCGGCGGGCGCAGTGGCGGCGCCGGACGACCTGGGCCGGGCCGGCCGTGCGCTCACCCTGACCTGCCGGGGCGTGACCCAGTCGAGCGGCCCCTGGCCCGGCCTCGCGTACGGCCTGCCGATGCTGGCCTCCCTCGCCGTCGCCACCGCTGCCTGCGGCTGGTCCCTGAGGCGGATCACCCGTCGGCCCGGCGACGAGCAGTCCCGCCGCGACCGCGCCCTGGCCGTCGTCGCGGCCTGGGGGCTGGTGGTCTCCACCTCACTGCTCGGCGCGGCCTCCACGGCCTCCGGCGCGCTGGTGAGTCTGACCTGCGACGGGACCGTGGGGACCGTGGCCAACGCGGTGCTGTGGCCGCTGGCGGTGATCGCGTTGTTCACCGTGCCGTGGGCGCTGGTCACCGTGTGCTCGCCGCGCGCCGCCCGGGGGCGGGGAGCCGACGGAACGGGCCGACGGTGGGCACTTGGCCGGACGAGCCGGAGCGACGCGCGGTGGATACTTCGCCGGGCGGGCCGGGGCGGCTCACGGTGAGCGGCGCCGCCGTGCGGGTCGACACCACCAGCCACGTCCCGCCCTACGAACAGATCCGCGCCCAGCTCGCCGGCCTGATCACCACCGGCCGCCTGCCGGAGGGCGAACGGCTGCCGACGGTACGGCAGCTGGCGGCCGACCTCGGGCTCGCGGCGGGGACGGTGGCCCGGGCCTACCGCGAGCTGGAGGCGGCGTCCCTGATCCGGACCCGGCGCGGCGCGGGCACGCGCGTGGCCCCGCTGCCGGCACCGGCCCACCGCCCCGACCCTGCCGAAATCGCCGCGCTGGCACGGGAGTTCGTGGGACGGGCACGGGCGCTCGGGGCCACGGAGGAGGCGGTGACCGCGGCGGTACGGGCAGCGTTGCGGGGGTAGGAGTGCGTCCCGGGACACGGAAGGGCCCGGCGGGAGCACTGCCGGAGGCACGGGGCGGGCGCGATCGCTGCCGGACACCTGACTCCTGCCCCCTGTCCCCGTCATACTGACGGGGACAGGCACCATCCACCACGCGATGCCCCCCGTGCACCGCCCCGCACCGCCCGACACCCGCACCCGTCTCCGACCAGGAACCGGAGCCCCGGCATGACCGTCTGCCTGCTCCTGCTGAGCGTCCTCGCCCTGACGGCCGCCGTCCCGGCGCCGCGCGCGCTGACCCGGGCCGTCTGGCCCGAGCGGGACCCCGTGGTCGCGTTGTGGGTGTGGCAGTGCCTGGTCGCCACGGTGCTGCTGTGCTGTCTGACCGCACTGGTCCTGGGCGCGGCGGCCGTCTTCCACACCGTCCGCGACCACGTGTTCGCCCCCGCCCCGCCCGCCGTCACCGCCGCGTACGACCTGTCCGCGGCCCCGGTCTGGGCCGTCGCCCTCACCATGCTGCTGGCCTGCGGGGCCGCCTGGACGACGGCGATGCTCGCCCGGGAACTCGCCGAGGCACGCCGCCGCCGTGGCCGGGCCCGGGCACATCTGCGCGAGCGCGCCCCCGACCTGCCCGCGGGGCTGCCCGCGGCACGCGGACCGATGCTGGTGCTGGAGGACGAGTACCCGGACGCCTGGTGGATGCCGGGCCACCCGCCCCAGCTGGTCGTGACCACCGGGGCGCTGCACCGCCTCACCGACCACCAGCTGGACGCGGTCCTCACCCATGAGCGCGGTCACGCCCGCGCCCACCACGACTGGCTGCTCCACCTGTCCACCGCTCTCGCCACGGGCTTCCCGCGCGTCCCGCTCTTCGCCCACTTCTGCGACCAGACCCACCGGCTGGTCGAACTGGCCGCCGACGACACGGCGTCCCGCCGCTGCGGCCACCTCACCACCGCCCTGGCGCTCATCGAGCTGAACCAGCACCGCGGCGTGCTGTCCTGCGCCTCCAGCCGCCGCCTCCTCGGCGAGCGCGTGGACCGGCTGCTGGAGCCCCCGCCACGGCTGCTGCGCCGGCACCGGGCACTGACGACGACGGTGGCCGCGCTGGTGCCGTTGCTGCCGCTCCTGATCACGTTCGCTCCCGGGCTGAGGGCCCTGAACTGACTCCTGGACGCGGGCCGACGCAGCCGGCCGGGTGGCAGATCTTCCCTTCCTTTCGGACGAAATCCCAGGTCAGCGGCCTGCTCGACGATCCCTCAGCTGGCGCAACACTCCGGCAACACCCCCTTCCCCACCTGCTCGGTATGGTTCCAGCCATGCCACCCACCGAACGCCTCCGAGACCATGCCGGTCAGGGCGCCGCGACCACCGTCGCCGCCCACCGCGCCCGTCGCCGGCTGCGTGCGGACCGGGCCCGGCAGCTCGCCGACCTGCTGCGCCGCCAGCTCCTCACCGGCGCTTTCACGGGCGGCGCCCTTCCCCACGAGTCCACCCTCGCCGCCGACTACCGCGCCTCCCGCAACACCGTCCGCCAAGCCCTGGACCTGCTCCGGGCGGAGGGCCTGGTGGAACGGCTGCCCGGCGTCGGCACCGTCGTCGTCGCCCAGAAGTACCCGCACGGGCTCGACCACCTGATGGGCCTCGCGGAAACCCTCCGCGAACACGGCCGTGTCACCAACGAGGTCCGCACCATGGGACCCGCCTGCGCCCCCGCTCCGGTGGCCGAACGCCTCCGCATCCCGGCCGGCGCCGACGTCCTCTGCATCGAACGCCTGCGCCGCCTCAACGGCCTCCCCCTCTCCCTCGACCTCACCTACATCCCGCTCGACATCGGCACCGCCCTGCTCGGCGCCGATCTGGAGAACACCGATGTGTTCCGGCTGCTGGAAACCGTCACCGGCCAGCGCCTCGGCCACGCCGAGATCACCCTGGAGGCCGTGAACGCGGACGCCCACTCCGCCGCCGTCCTCCAGGCCCCGCGCGGCGCCGCCGTGCTGATGCTGGAACGTCTCACGCACCTCGCCGACGGCCGCCCCGTCGACCTGGAGTTCATCCGCTTCCGCGGCGACCGCATCACCATGAGCGGCCTCCTGCACCGCGCTGTGCAGCTTCCGGCCGCCCTCTGAACAACTCCTGCCCGTAACCCCTGCCTGACCCGTTTCCCGGAGACAGCCATGCCTTTGGCGCCCCAGCGGGCCGACGTGCCCGTGACCATCGACGAGTCGAAGTGCATCGACGGCTGCACGCTGTGCGTCGACATGTGCCCGCTGGACTCCCTCGCCATCGACGAGAGCAGCGGCAAGGCGTACATGCACGTCGACGAGTGCTGGTACTGCGGCCCGTGCGCGGCGCGCTGTCCCACCGGTGCCGTCACGGTCAACATGCCCTACCTGCTCCGCTGACCCTTCCGACCTGCTCCGGTGAGAGGCCGAACCACCATGAAACGCATGGCAGTTGCCCTGTCCGCCGCCGCGCTCCTGCTGCCCCTGTCCGCCTGCGGCGGCAGCGCCGAGGCGGGCAGCGGCTCGACGGTCACCGTGACCGTCGGCTACCAGTCCAAGACCATCAACACGGTCACCGCAGGGACCCTGCTCCGCTCCCTTGGGTACTTCGAGAAGCAGCTGAACTCCCTCCACGACGGCCACACCTACAAGGTCGACTGGCAGGACTACGCCACGGGCGCCCCGATCACCGCCCAGATGACCGCCGGGAAGATCGACATCGGGTCGATGGGCGACTTCCCGCTGCTGCTGAACGCGGCCCGCGGCAAGCAGCTCGGCCGCCCCACCCATCTGGTGTCGGTCACCGGCTACAACCTGCGCGGCGGACTCGACACCGTGGTCACCGCCCCGGACTCCAAGCTCACCTCCCTCACGGACCTCAAGGGCAAGAAGGTGTCCACGAGCATCGGCTCGGCCGCGGACGGCACTCTCGTACGGGCCCTGCAGCGCGCCGGCATCGACCCGGACACCGGCATCTCGAAGCTCAACCAGCAGCCCGCCGTGGGAGCTTCGGCCCTCTCCGCCGGCAGTGTGGACGCGCTGTCGCAGTTCGTCGCCTGGCCGGGCCTGCTCGCCTACCAGGGCAAGGCGAAGGCCCTGTACGACGGCGCCCAGCTGAACCTCCCCACGTTCCACGGCGTCACCGCCCGCGAGGACTTCATCCAGAAGCACCCGGCCGTCCTGGAGACCTTCCTCAAGGCCCAGGCGCAGGCCACGGACTACCTCGACGACCGCCCCGTGGCCGCCGCCGAGAAGGTCGCCGAAGCCACCGGCCTGCCCGCCGAGGTGGTCTACCTCTACAACGGCGCCCACGGCATCGCGACCTTCGACCCGGCCGTCAAACCCAGGCTCGTCTCCGCGCTGAAGCAGGACGTCTCCGTGCTGAAGGCGGCCAAGCTGACCGGTGACATCGACGTGGACGCCTTCGTCGACGACCAGTACGTGAAGAAGGCGCTCGGCGCCGCCTACGCCCGGCAGCTCACCGCCGCACCCGCACCGGCAGCCGGCGAGGTCTGGGCCAAGGGCAGCGAGAAGACCGTCTCCTTCACGTCACCGAAGGCGCTGCTGGCCTACGTGGCCGGGCACCGCAGCGGCATCCGTGCCGCCTATGTCCCCGACTCCACCACCGGCACCCTCTGGTTCGCCGACAGGGCGGTCTGGGTGGCCGACGGCGACCGGCTGCTGCCCTTCGTGGCCCCGGCGACCGCACAGGCGTACATCGCAGCGCACGCCGGCGCCCGCACGGTCTCCTACAGCGACGCGCTGGGACGGTCGTCATGACCCGGCGGCCGCTCGCCCGGTATGCGCTGCGGGTGGCGTCCCTGGCCACCGCGCTCGGCCTGTGGCAACTGCTGACCAGCCTGGACATCGACCTGTGGCTGCGCTTCTCGCAGTTCCCGACGGTCACCGACGTGGCCCGGGCCTTCGCCGAGCGGCTCTCCGGAGCCGACTACTGGACCGACCTGACCGACAGCCTCACCCGGATCCTCACCGGCTTCGCGCTGGCGGCCGTCCTGGGCGTGGCGACGGGCGTGCTCGTGGCCCGCTCGCGCCTCGCCGAGGACCTCCTCGGCCCCCTCATAGAGGTCGTCCGCCCGATCCCGGCGATCGCCCTCGTCCCGGTCGCGATCCTCCTGTTCCCCTCCAACGAACAGGGCATCGTCTTCATCACCTGCACCGCGGCCTTCTTCCCCGTGCTGGTCTCCACCCGGCACTCGGTCCGCGCCCTCACCCCGGTGTGGGAGGAAGCGGTGCGCACGCTCGGCGGCGGCCGGCTGCGGATCCTCGGCTCGGTGGTCCTGCCGGGCGCGCTGCCCGGCATCTTCGGCGGCCTGTCGGTCGGCATCGGTGTCTCGTGGATCTGTGTGATCTCCGCCGAGATGATCTCCGGCCAGTACGGCGTCGGATACCGCACCTGGCAGGACTACACGGTCGTGAACTATCCCGGCGTCTTCGTCGGCATGGTCACCATCGGTGTGCTCGGCTGGGTCACCTCCACGGCCGTGGAACTTCTCGGCCGGCGCCTCACCCGCTGGCTGCCCCGTACGTCGTACGACCCCGGCGGCAGGCCCCGCACTCCGGTGTCCCGGGTCGCCGCCCCGGTCGCCGTGAAGGCAGACGGCGACCCCGAGCACCAGGCCGAGGTCCAGCACCAGGGCCACGACGACACCGAGCAGGAGGCGCGTGATGAGCACCTCGTCTGAGACGGTCGGGACTGTCGCGGCCCCGGCCGCGCCGGCGTCGGCGCCGGCCGGCGTACGCGGAACCCGGCTCACGCTGCGGGCCGCCGTCCTCGGCCGGCCCGACGCACCGGTCCTGCACGACGTCGGCCTGGACGTCGCACCCGGCGAGATCCTCACCGTCGTCGGCCCCTCCGGCTGCGGCAAGTCGACGCTGCTGCGCACGCTCGCCGGGCTGCTGTCCCCGCTCGTGGGGGCGGCGGAGCAGGACGGCCGCCCGCTGACCGGGCCGTCGGCCGACCGTGCGCTGGTCTTCCAGGAGGACGCGCTGCTGCCCTGGCGCACCCTGCGCGGAAACGTCGAACTCCCGCTCGCCATCAGCGGCGTACCGCGCGCCGAACGCCGCGCCCGGGCCGAGTCCTGGCTCGGCCGCGTCGGCCTCACCGCGCAGGCAGGGCAGTTGCCGCACCGCGTGTCCGGCGGGCAGCGCCAACGCGCCCAGTTGGCCCGCGCACTGGCCGACAGCCCGCGCGCGGTCCTCATGGACGAACCCTTCGGCGCCCTCGACGCACAGACCCGCTCCGGCATGCAGGACCTGCTGGTGGAGGTGTTGCGCGGCACGGGTGCGACCGTCGTCTTCGTCACCCACGACGTGGACGAGGCGCTCTTCCTCGGCGACCGCGTCGCCCTCCTCGGCGCCGGCCGCGTGGCCTCCGTACGCGACGTACCGCGCCCGCGTGACCGCGGCGCCCTCGACGACCCGGCCCGCGTGGCCCTGCGCCGCGACGTCCTCTCCTCGCTCGGCATCTGAAAGGCACCCCGGTGACCACCCCCGCGAACGCCCCCGCACAGACCTCCGTGGAGATCCCCGCTGTCACCGACGCCGAGGAGCTGACCTGCGACGTCCTCGTCATCGGCGGAGGCACCGCCGGCACCATGGCCGCCCTGAGCGCCGCCGAGCGCGGTGCGAGCGTCCTGCTCCTGGAGAAGGCCCACGTCCGTCACTCCGGCGCGCTGGCCATGGGCATGGACGGCGTCAACAACGCGGTCGTCCCGGGCCGCGCCGAGCCCGACGACTACGTCGCCGAGATCACCCGTGCCAACGACGGCATCGTCGACCAGACCACCGTCCGCCAGACCGCCACCCGCGGCTTCGCGATGGTCCAGCGGCTGGAGTCGTACGGGGTCAAGTTCGAGAAGGACGAGCACGGCGACTACGCGGTCCGCCAGGTCCACCGCTCGGGCTCGTACGTGCTTCCCATGCCGGAGGGCAAGGACGTCAAGAAGGTCCTGTACCGGCAACTGCGGCGGCGGGAGATGCGGGAGCGGATCCGCATCGAGAACCGGGTCATGCCGGTGCGCGTGCTGACCGCTCCCGACGACGGGCGGGCCGTGGGTGCCGTCGGCTTCCACACCCGCACCGGCGCTTTCGTGACCGTCCGCGCGGGTGCGGTGATCCTCGCGACCGGTGCCTGCGGCCGCCTCGGCCTGCCCGCCTCCGGATACCTCTACGGCACCTACGAGAACCCGACCAACGCCGGCGACGGCTACGCCATGGCCTACCACGCGGGGGCCGAGCTGACCGGCATCGAGTGCTTCCAGATCAACCCGTTGATCAAGGACTACAACGGTCCGGCCTGCGCCTACGTCGCCAACCCGTTCGGCGGCTACCAGGTCAACCGGCACGGCGAACGCTTCGTCGACTCCGACTACTGGTCCGGGCAGATGATGGCCGAGTTCGCGGCCGAGGTGGCCAGCGACCGCGGCCCGGTCTACCTGAAGCTGAGCCATCTTCCCGAGGAGTCGGTCTCGGCCCTGGAGTCGATCCTGCACTCCACCGAGCGCCCCACCCGGGGCACCTTCCACGCCGGCCGGGGGCACGACTACCGCACCCACGACATCGAGATGCACATCTCCGAGATCGGCCTGTGCGGCGGCCACTCCGCCTCCGGCGTCCGGGTCGACGACCACGCCCGGACGACCGTCGCCCGCCTGTACGCCGCCGGCGACCTGGCCTGCGTCCCGCACAACTACATGATCGGCGCCTTCGTCTTCGGCGACCTCGCGGGCGCGGACGCCGCCCACTACACGGCGTACGACGGCGAACTTCCCGCGGACCAGCTGCGCGAGGCGCACGAGCTGATCTACCGCCCGCTGCGCAACCCGGGCGGCCCGCCGCAGACCCAGGTCGAGTACAAGCTGCGCCGCTTCGTGAACGGCTACGTGGCACCGCCCAAGTCCGGCGCCCGCCTCTCCCTCGCCCTGGAGGCGTTCGAGCGGATGCACGCCGACATCGCCGCGATGGGCGCCCGCACCCCGCACGAGCTGATGCGCTGCGCCGAGGTCGCCTTCATACGCGACTGCGCGGAGATGGCCGCCCGCGCCTCCCTCGCCCGCACCGAGTCCCGCTGGGGGCTCTATCACGACCGCATCGACCACCCTCTGCGCGACGACTCCTCCTGGTTCCACCATCTCGATCTGCACAAGTCCCCCTCTGGTGCCATGGAGTTCACGGCCCGTCCCGTGGCTCCCTATCTGGTCCCGGTCGACGGCTACGCCCCGGTCGGCGGCTCCTCCCGGCAGTTGGGCGAGGTCCGCCCCGAGGACGTCGCCACGGCCGGTCCGCGCGATGCGGCACCGGTCGCCGCCGGACCGACGTCCACCCGCGCAGCCGGGTCCGCGGATCCGGGTCGCGCCCCGGACACCGCCTCGCCGCGGCTCCTCGAGCTGCTGGAGCTGGCCGAGGCGGAGCCCGAACTGACCTCCCTGAAGCCCTACTTGTCCGACCCCGACCCTGCGGTGAGGCGTACCGCCGTCTCGGTCCTCACCGAGACCGTGCCGCCCGGCACCGGGCAGGCCCTGGCCGGTGCCCTCGCGGACCCCGACGCCGAGGTCCGCGCCGCTGCCGCGGCCTCACTGCGCGAGCTGGTCGAGACCCTGCCGTCCGACCCCGCCCTGGGTGTCACGCTCACCGGCGCGCTCGCCGAGGCCGACCCCGTGGTCCGCGCGGCCGCCCTCGATGTGCTGCGCGCCCTGCGGCTGGGCGAGGCCGCCGTGTTCGCCTCCGCGCTGGCCGACCCCGACGTCACCGTCCGCATCGAGGCCGTGCGAGCCCTCGTCTCGGTCGACGCGGCCGCCGTGCTGGCGAGCGCGGCGGACGATCCCTCCCGGGAGGTCCGTGTCGCCGTGGCCAAGGCGCTGGCCGCCGTCAGCCCGGTCCCCCTGGCCCCGTCGGCCCGGGAACTGCTCACCGGCGCCCTGGACCGGCTCACCGAGGACGCCGACCCGCTGGTGCGCGGTGCCGCGCTGGGCGCGCTGGCCACGGCGGGCTGCCCCGAGCCACCGGCCGCCCGTGCCGTCGCCGCTCTGTCCGACCCGGCCTGGCAGGTGAGGTCCGGTGCCGCCACCGCGCTGTCGGTCGCGCCCGCCGACACGGCCGTCCCCGCCCTCGCCAAGGCCCTCGCCGACCCCAACGCCGATGTGCGCAAGGCGGCGGTCCTGGCCCTGACCCGGCACAACGCCGCCGAGGAGGCCCGCGCGGCCCTGGCCACGGCCACGGCCGACCCGGACGCGGACGTCAGGGCGTATGCGGCACGCGGGCTGTGACGATCCCCCGCATCGCCTCAGTCGCATCGCGCACCCTCAGGCACACCCCTCTCTCACCCAGCACCCCTCTCTCACCCAGCACACCCCTTCTCCTCCGGCACCCTCTTTCTCCTCCGGCGCCCCGCCCGAGGAGAAGGGGGCCCAGGGCCTTCGGCGCGCTACATCCAGTCGTCCGGCTCCGGCTCTTCGCCCGGCTCGGGCCAGTCGTCCTCCGGGGCCTCACCGGGTACCGGCACGGCATCACCCGCCGGGGCCGCCTCGGGGGCCGGGCCCGCGCCGTCCAGGGAGGACAGGACACCGAGCACCCCTTCCCCGTACGTCGCCAGCTTCTTCTCACCGACGCCGCCGACCGTTCCCAGCTCCCGCACCGATGCCGGCCACCGCATGACGATCTCCCGCAGCGTGGCGTCGTGGAAGATGACGTACGCCGGAACGCCCTGCTCCCGGGCCTGCTCGGCACGCCAGGCGCGCAGGGCCTCGAAGGCGGGGAGCAGCTCGTCGGGCAGCTCGACCGCCGCGGCCTTGGCCTTGCGGTCGCCCCGGCCGGAGGAACCGCCCGCGCCCGACCGGGACGTGGCCTGCTTCTTCGGCTCCTTGCGCAGCGGCACCTCCCGCTCCCGCCGCAGCACCGAACCGCTCGCCTCGGTGAGCACCAGCGTGCCGTACTCCCCCTCGACCGCGAGCAGTCCCTGGGCGAGCAGCTGCCGGACGACGCCCCGCCACTCGGCCTCGGCGAGGTCCTGTCCGATACCGAAGACGGACAGCTGATCGTGGTCGAACTGGATCACCTTGCCGGTGCGCTTGCCGAGCAGGATGTCGACGATCTGCAGGGCGCCGAACTTCTGCCCGCGCTCCCGCTGCAGCCGTACCACCGTCGACAGCACCTTCTGTGCGGCGATCGTGCCGTCCCAGGTCTCCGGCGGGGTGAGGCAGGTGTCGCAGTTGCCGCAGCCCTCGGCCGAGGGGTCCTGGCCGAAGTAGGCCAGCAGCTGGCCGCGTCGGCACCGGGCCGTCTCGCACAGGGCGAGCATGGCGTCGAGGTGGGCTGCGGCCCGGCGGCGGAACGCCTCGTCGCCCTCGCCGGACTGGATCAGCTTGCGCTGCTGGATGACGTCGTTGAGGCCGTATGCCATCCAGGCGGTGGAGGGCAGTCCGTCACGGCCCCCACGGCCCGTCTCCTGGTAGTAGCCCTCGATCGACTTGGGCAGGTCCAGGTGGGCGACGAATCGCACGTCCGGCTTGTCGATGCCCATGCCGAAGGCGATGGTCGCGACCACGACCAGGCCCTCCTCGCGCAGGAACCGGGACTGGTGGGCCGCGCGCGTTCCCGCGTCCAGGCCCGCGTGGTACGGAACCGCCTCGATGCCGTTGCTGCTGAGGAACTCGGCGGTGCGCTCCACCGAGTTGCGGGAGAGGCAGTAGACGATGCCCGCGTCACCCACATGCTCCTCCCTGAGGAAGGCGAGCAGCTGCTTCCTGGGGTCGGCCTTGGGCACGATCCGGTACTGGATGTTGGGCCGGTCGAAGCTGGCGACGAAGTGGCGGGCCGCCGGCAGGTTCAGCCGCTGGGTGATCTCCTGGTGCGTGGCGCGTGTGGCCGTCGCCGTGAGGGCGATCCGCGGGACGTCCGGCCAGCGCTCGCCGAGCAGGGAGAGGGCCAGGTAGTCGGGGCGGAAGTCGTGGCCCCACTGGGACACGCAGTGCGCCTCGTCGATCGCGAAGACGGAGATCTTGCCGCGGGACAGGCGGTCGAGCGTGGCCTCCACCCGCAGCCGCTCCGGCGCCAGGTAGATCAGGTCCAGCTCGCCCGCGAGGAACTCGGCCTCCACCACGCGCCGCTCGTCGAAGTCCTGCGTGGAGTTGATGAAGCCGGCCCGCACGCCGAGGGCCCGCAGGGCGTCCACCTGGTCCTGCATCAGCGCGATCAGCGGCGAGATCACCACTCCCGTCCCGGGTCTGACCAGGGCCGGGATCTGGTAGCACAGCGACTTGCCGCCGCCGGTCGGCATGAGGACGAGGGCGTCGCCGCCCGTCACCACATGCTCGATGATCGCTTCCTGTTCGCCGCGGAAGGCCTCGTACCCGAAGATCCGGTGCAGCGTCGCCAGCGCCTCGCTCGAGGCCGCGTCTGGCATCTCCTTGATCACGCCCGTCCCGCGCATCGTCGTGTCCCCCGTACGTCGTCCCTCGACCACTGCCTCCACGATAGGGGCCCGGTACGACAGCCTCGGAGTTATCCACAGGTTCGCCGCCGTGCACCCTGTCAAGGACACGACTGCTGTTCACACGTTCGCGGGAAACTTGCCCGTTTCTGCCCGATAGCGTGAATGCACTGGAAATCCGTGTCTCGGGACCGCGAGACCAAGCCGATGAAGTACGGCCGCGCGAGGATCCCCCACTACTGGCGGGTCGAGAACGAAGAGGGTCGCGCCGTGGTCCACGCCTTCGAGCGGGAGCCGACGACCGGGGCGTACACCTGCGTCTGGATCTTCCGCGAGCGGATGAAGCTGGACCTGCCTTTCCCGCCGGATCTCGACCTGAAGCAGATCAAGACGCGCCGCGACAGGGATCAGTGACCCTCAAATACGCCGCTGCCCGGCACCCCTCCGAACGAGGGTGCCGGGCAGCGGTCTGTACGACGGGGCGGTCAGCGCACGAACACGCCCGCCTGGCTCGCCAGGTTCAGGAAGTACTGCGGCGCCACACCGAGCACCAGCGTCACCGCCACGCCCACGCCGATCGCCGCCATCGTCAGCGGGGAGGGCACGGCCACGGTCGGGCCCTCCGGCTTCGGCTCGCTGAAGAACATCAGCACGATCACGCGGATGTAGAAGAACGCGGCGATCGCCGAGGAGATCACACCGACCACGACCAGCGGGGCCGCGCCGCCGTCGGCCGCCGCCTTGAACACGGCGAACTTCCCGGCGAAACCGGAGGTCAGCGGGATACCGGCGAAGGCCAGCAGGAAGACCGCGAACACCGCGGCCACCAGCGGGGAACGGCGTCCGAGCCCGGCCCACTTGGACAGGTGCGTCGCCTCGCCACCCGCGTCGCGCACCAGCGTGACCACCGCGAAGGCGCCGATCGTCACGAACGAGTACCCGGCCAGGTAGAAGAGGACGGACGACACGCCGTCCTTCGAGGTCGCGATGACACCTGCGAGGATGAATCCGGCGTGCGCGATGGACGAGTACGCCAGCAGCCGCTTGATGTCGGTCTGCGTGATCGCGATGATCGCGCCGCCCAGCATGGTGATGATCGCCACCGCCCACATGACCGGCCGCCAGTCCCAGCGCATCCCGGGCAGGACGACGTACAGCAGGCGCAGCAGCGCTCCGAACGCCGCCACCTTCGTCGCCGCCGCCATGAACCCGGTCACGGGCGTGGGTGCACCCTGGTACACGTCGGGCGTCCACATGTGGAACGGCACCGCGCCCACCTTGAACAGCAGGCCCATCAGGATCAGGGCGCTGCCGAGCAGCAGCAGTGCGTCGTTGCCCATCGTGTTGGCCAGCGCCGGGTCGACGCTGGTGACCGTGCCGTCGACGACCTGCGCGATGCGCGCGTACGACACCGAGCCCGCGTAGCCGTACAGGAGCGCGATGCCGAACAGCGTGAACGCCGAGGCGAACGCGCCGAGCAGGAAGTACTTGACCGCGGCCTCCTGCGACATCAGCCGCTTGCGGCGGGCCAGGGCGCACAGCAGGTAGAGCGGCAGCGAGAAGACCTCCAGGGCCACGAACAGCGTCAGCAGGTCGTTGGCCGAGGGGAACACCAGCATGCCGGCGATCGCGAAGAGCAGGAGCGGGAAGGCCTCGGTGGTGGTGAACCCGGCCTTCACGGCGGCCTTCTCGCTGTCGCTGCCCGGCACGGACGCGGCCTGCGCGGCGAAGGAGTCGACCCGGTTGCCGTGCGCCGCCGGGTCCAGGCGCCGCTCGGCGAAGGTGAACAGGCCCACCAGGCCGGCCAGGAGGATCGTGCCCTGCAGGAACAGGGCCGGCCCGTCGACCGCGATCGCGCCCATGGCCGCGATGTGCGCCTTCGTGGTGCCGTATCCGTCGGCTGCCAGCGCGACCACCGCGGCGAACGCGGCGCACAGGGCTACGACGGACACGAACACCTGGGCGTAGTAACGGGACTTGCGCGGAACGAACGCCTCGATCAGCACGCCGACCAGTGCCGCGCCGACGACGATCAGGGTCGGCGACAATTGCCCGTATTCGATCTTCGGTGCCGGGATCTTCGAGATCGGCTCGGCCGCGGTTGTCCACAGGCTGTGGACGGCTGTTGCGCTCACTTGGCCGCCTCCACCGAGGGCTTGGGGTCGGTCTTGTGTACGTCCGACATGGTCTGTTTGACCGCCGGGTTGACGATGTCCGTGACGGGCTTCGGGTAGACGCCCAGGAAGATCAGAAGCACGATCAGCGGGGCGACGACCACCAGCTCGCGCGCGCGGAGATCGGGCATCGCCGAGACCTCGGGTTTCACCGGGCCCGTCATCGTCCGCTGGTACAGCACCAGCGTGTAGAGCGCGGCGAGGACGATGCCCAAGGTGGCGATGATGCCGATCACCGGGTACCGCGTGAAGGTGCCGACCAGGACGAGGAACTCACTCACGAACGGTGCGAGGCCGGGCAGCGAGAGAGTGGCGAGGCCGCCGATCAGGAAGGTGCCGGCGAGCACCGGGGCGACCTTCTGCACGCCTCCGTAGTCGGCGATGAGCCGCGAGCCGCGCCGGGAGATCAGGAAGCCGGCGACCAGCATCAGCGCGGCCGTGGAGATGCCGTGGTTGACCATGTAGAGCGTGGCGCCGGACTGGCCCTGGCTGGTCATCGCGAAGATGCCCATGATGATGAAGCCGAAGTGCGAGATCGACGCATAGGCCACCAGTCGCTTGATGTCCCGCTGGCCGACGGCGAGCAGCGCGCCGTAGACGATGCTGATCAGCGCCAGTACGAGGATGGCGGGCGTCGCCCACTTGCTCGCCTCCGGGAACAGCTGGAGGCAGAAGCGGAGCATCGCGAAGGTGCCCACCTTGTCGACGACCGCGGTGATCAGGACGGCGACCGGGGCGGTGGACTCCTGCATGGCGTTGGGCAGCCAGGTGTGCAGCGGCCACAGCGGCGCCTTCACCGCGAAGGCGAAGAAGAAGCCGAGGAACAGCCAGCGCTCGGTGCTGGTCGCCATGTGCAGCGAGCCGCTCGCGCGGGCCTGCACGATCTCCTGGAGGCTGAAGTTCCCGGCGACCACGTAGAGGCCGATCACCGCGGCCAGCATGATCAGACCGCCGGCCAGGTTGTAGAGGAGGAACTTGACGGCCGCGTACGACCGTTGCGTCGAGGCCGCCGCCTCGCCGTGCTCGTGGGCGCGGTCCCCGAAGCCGCCGATGAGGAAGTACATCGGGATGAGCATGGCTTCGAAGAAGATGTAGAAGAGGAAGACGTCGGTGGCCTCGAAGGAGATGAGCACCATCGCCTCGACGGCGAGGATCAGGGCGAAGAAGCCCTGGGTCGGCCGCCACCTCTTGCTGCCCGTCTCCAGCGGGTCGGCGTCGTGCCAGCCCGCGAGGACGATGAACGGGATCAGCAGGGCCGTCAGCGCGATGAGCGCGACCGCGATGCCGTCGACGCCCAGTTCGTACCTGACCCCGAAGTCCGCGATCCAGGCATGGGATTCGGTGAGCTGGTAGCGGGCGCCGTCCGGGTCGAAGCGGACCAGGACGGTGATCGCCAGGGCGAGGGTGGCGAGCGAGACCAGCAGCGCCAGCCACTTGGCGGCGGTGCGCTGCGCGGCCGGTACGGCGGCCGTGGCGACGGCCCCGAGGGCCGGGAGCGCCGCCGTCGCTGTCAGCAGAGGAAAGGACATGTCAGACCGCCCTCATCAGCAGGGTCGCGGCGACCAGGAGTGCCGCACCGCCGAACATCGAGACCGCGTAGGAGCGGGCGAAGCCGTTCTGGATCCGGCGCAGCCGCCCGGACAGACCGCCGAAGCCGGCCGCCGTGCCGTTGACCACGCCGTCGACCAGGGTGTGGTCGACGTACACCAGGGAGCGCGTGAGGTGCTCGCCGCCGCGCACCAGGACCACATGGTTGAAGTCGTCCTGGAGCAGGTCGCGCCGGGCGGCCCGGGTGAGCAGCGAGCCGCGCGGGGCGACGACCGGTACGGGCTTGCGGCCGTACTGCGCCCAGGCGATGCCGACGCCGATGACCAGGCACACCAGGGTCGCGCCGGTGACCACCCCCGCGCTGATCGGCGAGTGACCCTCGCTGTGACCGGTGACCGGCTCCAGCCAGTTCAGGAAACGGTCGCCGATGCTGAACAGGCCGCCGGCGAAGACCGACCCGAACGCGAGCACGACCATCGGGATCGTCATGACCTTGGGCGACTCGTGCGGGTGCGGCTCGTGGCCGTTCTCGTCGGGCTGCCAGCGCTTCTCGCCGAAGAACGTCATCAGCATCACGCGCGTCATGTAGAAGGCGGTGATGGCCGCGCCCAGCAGGGTCGCGCCGCCGAGGATCCAGCCCTGGGTGCCGCCCTTCGCGAAGGCCGCCTCGATGATCGCGTCCTTGGAGAAGAAG
Source organism: Streptomyces sp. NPDC020362 (assembly GCF_040642095.1). Classification (NCBI taxonomy): domain Bacteria; kingdom Bacillati; phylum Actinomycetota; class Actinomycetes; order Kitasatosporales; family Streptomycetaceae; genus Streptomyces; species Streptomyces sp. NPDC020362. The sequence goes on along the minus strand of NZ_JBFAET010000008.1, from coordinate 39,377 downwards.
CCCGACAGGAACGGGAAGCCGATGATGGCGAGGTAGCCGAGACCGAAGGTGACGAAGGTGACCGGCATGTACTTCCTGAGGCCGCCGTACCTGCGCATGTCGACCTCGTCGTTCATGCCGTGCATGACGGAACCGGCGCCGAGGAACAGCCCGGCCTTGAAGAAACCGTGCGTCACCAGGTGCATGATCGCGAAGACGTAGCCGATGGGGCCGAGGCCGGCGGCCAGGATCATGTAGCCGATCTGCGACATGGTCGAGCCGGCCAGCGCCTTCTTGATGTCGTCCTTGGCACAACCGACGATCGCACCGAAGAGGAGCGTGACCGCACCGACGACGGTGACGGCGAGCTGGGCGTCCGGAGCCAGGTTGAAGATGGCCGCGGAGCGGACGATCAGGTACACGCCCGCGGTCACCATCGTCGCGGCGTGGATCAGGGCCGAGACCGGGGTCGGGCCCTCCATGGCGTCCCCGAGCCAGGACTGCAGCGGCACCTGGGCCGACTTGCCGCAGGCTGCGAGCAGGAGCATCAGGCCGATCGCGGTGAGCCTGCCCTCGGAGGCGTCGCCGGCGTGGCTGAAGACGGGCCCGAAGGCGAAGGACCCGAAGGTCGTGAACATCAGCATGATCGCGATCGACAGGCCCATGTCGCCGACGCGGTTGACCAGGAAGGCCTTCTTCGCGGCCGTCGCGGCACTGGGCTTGTGCTGCCAGAAGCCGATCAGCAGGTAGGAGGCGAGACCGACGCCCTCCCAGCCGACGTACAGCAGCAGGTAGTTGTCGGCGAGGACGAGCAGCAGCATCGCCGCGAGGAACAGGTTCAGGTAGCCGAAGAAGCGGCGGCGCCGCTCGTCGTGCTCCATGTACCCGACCGAGTACAGGTGGATCAGCGAGCCGACGCCGGTGATCAGCAGGACGAACGTCATCGACAGCTGGTCGAGGCGGAAGGTGACGTCCGCCTGGAAGCTGCCGACCGAGATCCACGTCCACAGGTGCTGGGTCAGGGTGCGGTGTTCGGCGTTCTTGCCGAGCAGGTCGGCGAAGAGGATCACACCGAACACGAAGGAGGCGGTCGACAGCAGGGTGCCGATCCAGTGGCCGACGGCGTCCAGCCGACGGCCGCCGACCAGAAGGACGGCCGCTCCGAGCAGGGGCGCCGCGATGAGCAGCGCGATCAGGTTCTCCACGATTCTTCCGACCCCTTACAGCTTCATCAGGCTGGCGTCGTCGACCGAGGCCGAGTGGCGGGTACGGAACAGCGACACGATGATCGCGAGGCCCACCACGACCTCCGCGGCGGCGACGACCATCGTGAAGAAGGCGATGATCTGGCCGTCGAGGTTGCCGTGCATCCGGGAGAAGACGACGAACGCGAGGTTGCAGGCGTTGAGCATCAGCTCGATGCACATGAACACGACGATCGCGTTGCGTCTGATCAGCACCCCGGTCGCGCCGATGGTGAACAACAGGGCGGCGAGGTAGAGGTAGTTCACGGGGTTCACTTCGACGCCTCCTCGGCCCGCTTGAAGAGCGCCGGTTCGATCTCCGTACGCTCCAGGCGCTCCTCCGCGCGCTGCTCCAGCGCCCGCAGGTCGTTCAGCGCTTCGGCGGACACGTCACGGATCTGACCGCGCTCGCGCAGTGTCTTGTTGACGGTCAGCTCGGACGGGGTGCCGTCGGGGAGCAGGCCCGCGATGTCCACCGCGTTGTGCCGGGCATAGACGCCGGGGGCGGGCAGCGGTGGCACGTGCTTGCCCTCACGGACGCGCTGCTCGGCCAGCTCGCGCTGGGTCTTGGCGCGCTCGGTGCGCTCGCGGTGGGTGAGAACCATGGCGCCGACGGCCGCTGTGATCAGCAGGGCGCCGGTGATTTCGAAGGCGAAGACGTACTTGGTGAAGATGAGGGACGCGAGGCCCACCACGTTGCCGTTCGCGTTCGCCGAGCCGGTCCCGTCGAACTCCTTCAGGGAGGCGTTCGCGATGCCGGTGAGGAGCAGGACACCGAAGCCGACCCCGCACAGAAGAGCCAGCCAGCGCTGGCCCTTGATGGTCTCCTTCAGCGAGTCCGCGGCCGTCACGCCGACGAGCATCACCACGAACAGGAACAGCATCATGATCGCGCCGGTGTAGACGACGATCTGCACGACCCCGAGGAAGTAGGCGCCGTTGGCGAGGTAGAACACCGCCAGAATGATCATGGTGCCGGCGAGGCTGAGCGCACTGTGCACGGTCTTCTTCATGAAGACGGTGCACAGGGCGCCGATCACCGCGACCGTGCCGAGCACCCAGAACTGGAAGGCCTCACCGGTGGAGGTGGTGTAGGCGGCGAGCTGCGGGCTCATGCGTCCGCCTCCTGGTCCTCGGGCGCGCCCGAAGGGCTCGCCATCTGCGGCTGTTCACCCTTGGAGACGGCGATCTGGGGGACCGTGCCGGGCGCGGCCTGCGTCACCAGGCCCCGGTAGTAGTCCTGCTCGTCGGTCCCGGGGAAGATCGCGTGGGGCGTGTCGACCATGCCCTCTTCGAGACCGGCGAGCAGCTGCTCCTTGGTGTAGATGAGGTTGGCGCGGCTGGAGTCGGCCAGCTCGAACTCGTTGGTCATCGTCAGCGCGCGCGTGGGGCACGCCTCGATGCACAGGCCGCACAGGATGCAGCGCGCGTAGTTGATCTGGTAGACGCGGCCGTACCGCTCGCCCGGCGAGTAGCGCTCCTCGTCGGTGTTGTCGGCGCCCTCCACATAGATGGCGTCGGCGGGGCAGGCCCAGGCGCACAGCTCACAGCCGACGCACTTCTCCAGGCCGTCCGGATGGCGGTTGAGCTGGTGCCGTCCGTGGAACCTCGGAGCCGTGGTCTTCTGCTGCTCCGGGTACTGCTCGGTCAGCCGCTTCTTGAACATGGCCTTGAAGGTCACGCCGAAGCCGGCCACGGGATTCTGGAAACCGGGCTTGGTCTCCTTGGGCTCCTCAGCCATCGGACGCCTCCTTTCCATCCGAAGATCCGTCACTGACAGTGTCCGACCCACCACTGACAATCAGCTCCCGCTCGCGGCGCGAGCGGCGCCTGGGCACCGGCGGAAGCTCCTGTCCGGGCAGCGGCGGTACGGGGAACCCGCCCGCCATCGCGTCGAATCCGGGCTGCTGGGCGGCGCTCTGCCCGGCCGTCCTGGTCTTCTCGCGGAACATGTCGGCGATGAAGGAGATCAGCAGCAGGGCGAGGACGCCGCCGCCGACGTAGAGGGCGATGTCGGCGAAGTCGTAGTTCTCGTTGCGCAGGGCCCGCACGGTCGCGACGAGCATCAGCCAGGTCACGGAGACCGGGATGAGGACCTTCCAGCCGAGCTTCATCAGCTGGTCGTAGCGGACCCGCGGGAGCGTGCCGCGCAGCCAGATGAAGAAGAACAGCAGCAGCTGGACCTTGATGACGAACCAGAGCAGCGGCCACCAGCCGTGGTTCGCGCCCTCCCAGAAGCTGCTGATCGGCCACGGAGCCCGCCAGCCGCCGAGGAACAGCGTGGTCGCGACGGCCGAGACCGTCACCATGTTCACGTACTCGGCGAGCATGAACATCGCGAACTTGATCGACGAGTACTCGGTGTTGAAGCCGCCGACGAGGTCGCCCTCGGACTCGGGCATGTCGAAGGGGGCGCGGTTGGTCTCCCCGACCATCGTGACGATGTAGAGGATGAAGGAGACCGGCAGCAGCACGATGTACCAGCGGTCCTGCTGCTGCGCGACGATCGTGGACGTCGACATCGACCCCGAGTAGAGGAACACGGAGGCGAACGCGGCACCCATGGCGATCTCGTAGGAGATCATCTGAGCGCAGGAGCGCAGGCCGCCGAGCAGCGGGTAGGTGGATCCGGAACTCCAGCCCGCGAGGACGATGCCGTAGATGCCGACGGAGGCGACCGCGAGGATGTAGAGCATCGCGATCGGCAGGTCGGTGAGCTGCATCGTGGTGCGGTGGCCGAAGATCGAGATCTCGTTGTCGGCCGGGCCGAAGGGGATCACCGCGATCGCCATGAAGGCCGGGATGGCCGCGACGATCGGCGCGAGGATGTAGACCACCTTGTCCGCGCGCTTGACGATGATGTCTTCCTTGAGCATCAGCTTGATGCCGTCGGCGAGCGACTGGAGCATGCCCCAGGGGCCGTGCCGGTTGGGGCCGATGCGCAGCTGCATCCAGGCGACGACCTTGCGCTCCCAGACGATCGAGAACAGCACGGTCACCATCAGGAAGGCGAAGCAGAACACCGCCTTGACGAGGACCAGCCACCAGGGGTCGCGGCCGAACATCGAGAGGTCTTCAGCGGCGAGGTACGGGCTCATGCCTCCACCTCCTTGGGGGCCTCTTCGGCGAGTGCCGCCGGGCCGATACGGACGAGGGAACCGGGCTGTGCGCCGGTGTCGGAGGCGACGCCCGCGCCGACGGAGTTCAGCGGGAGCCAGACCACCCGGTCGGGCATCTCGGTGATCCGGAGCGGGATCTCGGTCGTGCCGGCCGGTCCGGTGACGGCGAGGACGTCGCCGTCCCTGACGCCCGCCTCGGCGGCCGTCGCGGCCGACAGACGCGCGCGTGCCGCGTGCCGGGTGCCGGCGAGTGCCTCGTCGCCCTCCTGCAGGACGCCCTGGTCCAGCAGCAGCCGGTGCCCGGCGAGTACGGCCTCTCCCGCGGCGGGGCGGGGCAGCAGTCGCGCGGACTCCATGGGCTCGGTGGCCCGCGGGCCGTCCCAGGCGCCGAGCCGGTCGATCTCCGTGCGCGCGGTACGCAGGTCCGGCAGACCCAGGTGGACGTCCATGGCGTCGGCCAGCATCTGCAGCACGCGCGCGTCGGGCGGGGCGGGGCGGCGGGCCATCTGGTCCGGCTTGAGCGCGGCCTCGAAGAAGCGCACCCGGCCCTCCCAGTTGAGGAAGGTGCCGCCCTTCTCGGCGGCCGCGGCGACCGGGAGGACGACGTCGGCGCGCTCGGTGACCTCGCTGGGCCGCAGCTCCAGCGACACCAGGAAGCCGACGCTGTCGAGAGCCTCACGCGCGCGTGCCGGGTCGGGCAGGTCGGCGACCTCCACACCGGCGACCACGAGCGCCGACAGTTCACCGGTGGCGGCGGCCTCGATGATCTGGTGGGTGTCGCGGCCGTAGCGCAGCGGCAGTTCGGCGAGACCCCAGACGGCGGCGACCTCCTCCCGCGCGCGCGGGTCGGTCGCCGGGCGACCGCCCGGCAGCAGCGACGGCAGCGCGCCCACCTCGACGGCACCGCGCTCGCCCGCACGCCGCGGGATCCACACCAGCTGTGCGCCGGTCGCGGCGGCCGCCCGGACGGCGGCGGTGAGGCCACCGGGGACTGCGGCGAGCCGCTCGCCCGCGACGATCACCGCGCCCTCGGTGCGCAGGCCCTCTGCGGCCTGCGCACCCGGCCCTTCCAGGCCGACGCCGCCGGCGAGGGCGTCCAGCCACTCCGTCTCGGTGCCGGGAGCGGCCGGCAGCAGCGTGCCGCCCGCCTTCTCCAGGCCTCGGGTGGAATGCGTGGCCAGCGCGAACACCTGCTGCTTGCGCTTGCGCCAGGCCTTGCGCAGCCGCAGGAAGACGCCGGGGGCCTCCTCCTCCGACTCGAACCCGGCCAGCAGAACGGCGGGGGCCTTCTCCAGGGAGTTGTACGTGACGCCCGTACCGTCGAGGTCGCGGCCGCGGCCGGCGACCCGGGCCGCAAGGAAGTCGGCTTCCTCGCCGCTGTGCACGCGCGCGCGGAAGTCGATGTCGTTCGTTGCGAGCGCCACGCGCGCGAACTTGCTGTACGCGTAGGCGTCCTCGACGGTCAGCCGGCCGCCGATGAGGACACCGGCCCGGGAGCGGGCGGCGCTCAGCCCGCGCGCGGCCGCTTCCAGGGCCTCCGGCCAGGAGGCGGGCTCCAGGACTCCCTCGGCGCTGCGCACGAGTGGAGTGTCCAGGCGGTCCTTGAGCTGCGCGTAACGGAACGCGAAGCGTCCCTTGTCGCAGATCCACTCCTCGTTGACCTCGGGGTCGTTGGCGGCGAGCCGCCGCATGACCTTGCCGCGCCGGTGGTCGGTGCGGGTCGCGCAGCCGCCGGAGCAGTGCTCGCACACCGAAGGCGAGGAGACCAGGTCGAAGGGGCGGGAGCGGAAACGATAGGCCGCCGAGGTGAGCGCCCCGACCGGGCAGATCTGGATGGTGTTGCCGGAGAAGTACGACTCGAAGGGGTCACCCTCGCCGGTGCCGACCTGCTGGAGCGCGCCCCGTTCGATCAGCTCGATCATCGGGTCGCCCGCGACCTGGTTGGAGAACCGGGTGCAGCGGGCGCACAGCACGCACCGCTCGCGGTCGAGCAGTACCTGCGTGGAGATCGGGACGGGCTTCTCGTACGTCCGCTTGCGGCCCTCGAAGCGGGACTCGGCGTTGCCGTGCGACATGGCCTGGTTCTGCAGCGGGCACTCGCCGCCCTTGTCGCAGACCGGGCAGTCCAGCGGGTGGTTGATGAGCAGCAGCTCCATCACCCCGTGCTGGGCCTTCTCCGCGGCGGGGGACGTGAGGTGGGTCTTCACCACCATCCCGTCGGTGCAGGTGATCGTGCAGGACGCCATCGGCTTGCGCTGGCCCTCGACCTCGACGATGCACTGGCGGCAGGCGCCGACCGGGTCCAGGAGGGGGTGGTCGCAGAAGCGGGGGATCTCGATGCCGAGCTGCTCGGCGGCCCGGATGACCAGGGTGCCCTTGGGCACGCTGATCTCCACGCCGTCGATCGTCAGCGTGACGAGGTCCTCCGGCGGGACCGCCGCCTGCCCCCCTCCGGAGGGAGCACTGGTGGTCACGGTCATGCGTTCACCTCCGGGCGGTCCGCCCAGGCCGTCGACTTGGCCGGGTCGAAGGGGCAGCCCCGGCCCGTGATGTGCTGCTCGTACTCCTCGCGGAAGTACTTGAGCGAGGAGAAGATCGGTGAGGCCGCGCCGTCGCCGAGGGCGCAGAAGGACTTGCCGTTGATGTTGTCGGCGATGTCGGCGAGCTTGTCGAGGTCGGACATGACGCCCTTGCCGGCCTCGATGTCCCGCAGCAGCTGCACCAGCCAGTACGTCCCTTCGCGGCAGGGTGTGCACTTGCCGCAGGACTCGTGGGCGTAGAACTCGGTCCAGCGGGTCACGGCCCGCACCACGCAGGTCGTCTCGTCGAAGCACTGCAGGGCCTTCGTGCCGAGCATGGAACCGGCGGCGCCGACCCCTTCGTAGTCCAGGGGGACGTCGAGGTGCTCGTCGGTGAACATCGGTGTCGAGGAGCCGCCCGGCGTCCAGAACTTGAGCCGGTGCCCGGGGCGCATCCCGCCGCTCATCTCCAGCAGCTGGCGCAGGGTGATGCCGAGCGGTGCCTCGTACTGGCCGGGGCTCGCGACGTGGCCGCTGAGGGAGTAGAGCGTGAAGCCGGGCGACTTCTCGCTCCCCATCGACCTGAACCATTCCTTGCCGTTTTTCAGGATGGCGGGAACCGACGCGATCGACTCGACGTTGTTCACAACAGTCGGGCAGGCATAGAGCCCTTCGACAGCAGGGAAGGGGGGACGCAGCCGCGGTTGCCCACGGCGGCCTTCGAGCGAGTCGAGCAGTGCGGTCTCCTCACCGCAGATGTACGCGCCGGCGCCGGCGTGCACGGTGAGGTCGAGGTCGAGTCCGCTGCCCTGGATGTTCTCGCCGAGGTAGCCCGCCGCGTAGGCCTCGCGCACGGCCTCGTGCAGCCGCCGCAGAACGGGGACGACTTCACCACGCAGATAGATGAAGGCATGCGACGACCTGATGGCATAGCACGCGATCACCATGCCCTCGATGAGGCTGTGCGGGTTCGCGAAGAGGAGCGGGATGTCCTTGCAGGTCCCGGGCTCCGATTCGTCGGCGTTGACAACTAGATAGTGCGGTTTTCCATCACCCTGCGGAATGAACTGCCACTTCATTCCGGTCGGGAATCCCGCGCCTCCACGCCCGCGCAGACCGGAGTCCTTGACGTACGCGATCACGTCGTCCGGCGACATGGCGAGCGCCTTGCGGAGCCCCTCGTACCCCTCGTGCCTCCGGTAGACGTCCAGAGTCCAGGACCGGTCCTCGTCCCAGAAGGCCGACAGCACGGGTGCGAGCAGCTTCTCGGGGCTGGTGTCCTTGAGTTCAGGTGTCACGGTCATCACTCCCCCTCCTCTTCGGCCTGGCCCGCGGAGGACGCGTCCTGAGGTTCCTGGGCACGCGGATGGACCACGCGCGCGGGTGCGGTCTCTCCCCTTGCCAGGCGAAGGCCCACCAGCGAGGCGGGTCCCGCGCTGCCGCTCTCCTCGACGGCCCCTGGCCGCTCGTCGGGGAAGCCCGCCAGGATCCGCGCCGTCTCCTTGAACGTGCACAGCCGCGCCCCGCGCGTGGGTTCGACGGGCCGTCCCGCGCGCAGGTCGTCGACCAGGCGTTTGGCGCTGGTGGGGCTCTGGTTGTCGAAGAACTCCCAGTTGACCATCACGACCGGCGCGAAGTCGCAGGCCGCGTTGCACTCGATGTGCTCCAGGGTGACCTTGCCGTCGTCGGTGGTCTCGCCGTTGCCGACGCCCAGGTGCTCCTGGAGGGTCTCGAAGATCGCGTCGCCGCCCATCACCGCGCACAGGGTGTTGGTGCACACCCCGACCTGGTAGTCACCGGACTGCCTGCGCCGGTACATGGTGTAGAAGGTGGCGACCGCGGTGACCTCGGCCGTGGTCAGGTCCAGCATCTCCGCGCAGAACCGCATCCCGGTGCGCGTGACGTGGCCCTCCTCGGACTGCACGAGGTGGAGCAGCGGGAGCAGGGCGGACCGGGAGTCCGGGTAGCGCGCGATCACCTCGCGCGCGTCCGCCTCCAGCCGGGTCCTGACGTCGTCCGGGTACGCGGGCGCGGGCAGTTCGGGCATGCCCAGGCTGACGCCCCGCTCCGAAGAAGAGGTGGTCACCGGTCGACGCCTCCCATCACGGGGTCGATGGACGCGACGGCGACGATGACGTCGGCGACCTGGCCGCCCTCGCACATCGCCGCCATGGCCTGCAGGTTGGTGAAGGACGGGTCGCGGAAGTGGACCCGGTAGGGGCGGGTGCCGCCGTCGGAGACGGCGTGCACGCCGAGTTCGCCCTTGGGCGACTCGACGGCCGCGTACGCCTGCCCCGGCGGGACGCGGAAGCCCTCGGTGACCAGCTTGAAGTGGTGGATCAGGGCCTCCATGGAGGTGCCCATGATCTTCTTGATGTGGTCGAGGGAGTTACCGAGTCCGTCCGGCCCCAGGGCGAGCTGGGCGGGCCAGGCGATCTTCTTGTCGGCGACCATGACCGGGCCGGGCTGGAGCCGGTCCAGGCACTGCTCGACGATCCTGAGCGACTGGCGCATCTCCTCCAGGCGGACCAGGAAGCGCCCGTAGGAGTCGCAGCTGTCGGCGGTCGGGACGTCGAAGTCGTACGTCTCGTAGTCGCAGTACGGCTGTGCCTTGCGCAGGTCGTGCGGCAGGCCGGTGGAGCGCAGGATCGGGCCGGTGGCGCCGAGGGCCATGCAGCCGGCCAGATCGAGGTGGCCGACGTCCTGCATACGGGCCTTGAAGATGGGGTTCCCGGTGGCGAGCTTGTCGTACTCCGGGAGGTTCTTCTTCATCTTCTTCACGAACTCGCGGATCTGGTCCACCGCGCCGGGCGGCAGGTCCTGCGCGAGTCCGCCGGGCCGGATGTACGCGTGGTTCATGCGCAGGCCCGTGATGAGCTCGTAGATGTCGAGAATCATTTCACGATCACGGAATCCGTAGATCATGATCGTGGTGGCGCCCAGTTCCATGCCGCCGGTGGCGATGCACACCAGGTGGGAGGACATCCGGTTCAGCTCCATCAGGAGCACCCGGATGATCTTGGCGCGTTCGGTGATCTGGTCATCGATGCCGAGGAGCTTCTCGACGGCGAGGCAGTAGGCGGTCTCGTTGAAGAACGACGTCAGGTAGTCCATGCGCGTGACGAAGGTGGTGCCCTGCGTCCACGTGCGGAACTCGAGGTTCTTCTCGATGCCGGTGTGCAGATAGCCGATGCCGCAGCGGGCCTCGGTGACCGTCTCGCCCTCGATCTCCAGGATCAGGCGGAGCACCCCGTGGGTGGAGGGGTGCTGGGGACCCATGTTGACGACGATGCGCTCGTCGTCGGCGCGGGCCGCGGACTGGACGACCTCGTCCCAGTCGCCGCCGGTGACCGTATATACGGTGCCCTCGGTGGTCTCGCGCGCCGAAGCGGCGGAGTCCGCGGATGCTGACTGCGTGCTCACGAGTACGACCTCCGCTGGTCCGGAGCCGGGATCTGGGCGCCCTTGTACTCGACGGGGATGCCGCCGAGGGGGTAGTCCTTGCGCTGCGGATGGCCCTGCCAGTCGTCCGGCATCATGATCCGCGTCAGGGCCGGGTGACCGTCGAAGACGATCCCGAAGAAGTCGTAGGTCTCGCGCTCGTGCCAGTCGTTGGTCGGATAGACGGAGACCAGGGACGGGATGTGCGGCTCGCTGTCGGGGGCGCTCACTTCGAGGCGGATCAACCGGTTGTGGGTGATCGAGCGCAGGTGGTAGACGGCGTGCAGCTCGCGACCGGTGTCCTGCAGGTAGTGGACGCCGCTGACACCGGTGCACAGCTCGAAGCGCAGGGCCGGGTCGTCGCGCAGGGTGCGGGCGACGCGGAGCAGGTGCTCGCGTTCGACGTGGAAGGTGAGCTCTCCGCGGTCGACGACCGTCTTCTCGATGGCGTTCTCGGGGAGGAGTCCCTGTTCCTCCAGGGCGCCCTCCAGTTCGTCGGCGACCTCGTCGAACCAGCCGCCGTAGGGCCGGCTCGCCGGTCCCGGGAGTCGGACCGAGCGGACCAGGCCGCCGTAGCCGGAGGTGTCGCCGCCGCCCGCGGCGCCGAACATGCCGCGCTGGACGCGGATCTCCTCGCCGCCCTGGCCGCGCTGGCCGGGGAGGTTGGAGGCGGCGAGGTCCTTTTCGGGGTTCACCCCGTTCGCGGACCCGTTCACGCCGTTGGTGCCGTTCGCGTCGCTCACCGCAGCAGCCCCTTCATCTCGATCGTGGGCAGGGCCTTGAGCGCCGCCTCCTCCGCCTCGCGGGCCGCTTCCTCGGCGTTCACGCCGAGCTTGGAGGTCTGGATCTTCTGGTGGAGCTTGAGGATCGCGTCCATCAGCATCTCGGGCCGGGGCGGACAGCCGGGGAGGTAGATGTCGACCGGGACGATGTGGTCGACGCCCTGGACGATCGCGTAGTTGTTGAACATGCCGCCCGAGGAGGCGCAGACGCCCATCGAGATCACCCACTTGGGGTTGGGCATCTGGTCGTAGACCTGCCTGAGGACGGGCGCCATCTTCTGGCTGACCCGGCCCGCGACGATCATCAGGTCCGCCTGGCGCGGCGAGCCGCGGAAGACCTCCATGCCGAAGCGCGCAAGGTCGTAGCGCCCGGCGCCGGTGGTCATCATCTCGATGGCGCAGCAGGCCAGGCCGAAGGTGGCGGGGAAGACGGACGCCTTGCGCACCCAGCCCGCGGCCTGCTCGACGGTGGTCAGCAGGAAGCCGCTCGGCAGCTTTTCTTCGAGTCCCATGTCTCTAAAGGCCCCTCAGTCCCATTCCAGGCCGCCGCGCCGCCATACGTACGCGTATGCGACGAAGACGGTGAGCACGAAGAGCAGCATCTCCACGAGCCCGAAGATCCCCAGGGCGTCGAAGGTGACGGCCCAGGGGTAGAGGAAGACGATCTCGATGTCGAAGACGATGAAGAGCATCGCCGTCAGGTAGTACTTGATGGGGAAGCGCCCGCCGCCGGCCGGCGTGGGGGTCGGCTCGATACCGCACTCGTAGGCTTCGAGCTTGGCGCGGTTGTACCGCTTCGGACCGATCAGCGTGGCCATGACCACGGAGAAGATCGCAAAGCCTGCCCCGAGGGCTCCCAGTACGAGGATGGGCGCATACGCGTTCACCGCTCCTCGCTCCTCTCAGTCGGCACTGACTGGTGGCGGTTGCACTGGGCTCACATCCGCCCCACCGGTCCCACGAACCCCGCTCGCCCCGGGCGAAGATCGAGAACATGTGAAGCAGGTCACAAGCCCAACTGCTCCGCATCTTATGCCCGCCACTCTGTGATCTGCGACACGGGGTATTGCACAAGCTTTGTGATCTCCACCACCTGACGAAGGATCATGAAGTCGGATGATGGGTGATCTTCATACGCGAAGCGTTCAGGTGATCACCAGAAGTGACATTTTCGTTCGTCGCCGCAGGCCGGAGGGGGCGTCTCAATATCAAGAGAGTTCGCCTGCATGCAAATTGGCGCTGGACCCGGAGTCTTGATAGGGGAGCACGTTCACACATCAGAGGGAGCTCCGGGGCGGGATGTGGACACCACCCGGGCGCGTGCACGCGTTCACGAACTCCTGCCCGCGCAGGACGCCGTCATTCCGGTAACCGTTCCGTGACCTCCGCCACATTCATGAGAGCGGTCTGAGAACCGGGCTTGGCCATCCACCCGAACCAGTGGTAGGTGCGGGGCAATTCGGACGTAATGATCAAAGACCGTGATCAAGGGCTTGATCACGGGCGCCCGTAATGTCCGTTACGGCGTCAATAAAGAGTGACACGCCCGGGCTTCGAGGTCTCGATTGAACAACTGTGGCGCAGCACACGTTTCTTGAAGATATGAAGGAGCCCCTGGTACCGGTTATTCCCATGTCCCACACCGCTCACATACGCAGCCACCGGAAGCCCCGCCGCAGCGCGTCGACCATCGCCGTGCGGGCTGGAGTTGCCGGTGGCGTCCTCAGCACCCTGGCAGTCGCCGGGGCGTCCGGTTCGGCGAACGCTGCCGAGCCGGTGACGCAGACCCTCGAACTGCCCACCCTGACGGCCGACCTGGCCGCTCAGGTCGCCCAGTCCGCGGACGCCACGCAGCAGGCCGCCGCGAACTACCAGCTGCAGGCCGAGCGCGACCAGGCCGCCGCAAACGCCGCGAAGCAGGCCAAGTCGGACCTCGCGGACGCGAAGCAGAAGGCGGCGGAGGCCAAGAAGAAGGCCCAGGAGGCCGCCCGCAAGGAGGCCGCCGCGCGCGCCTCGCGCAACGCGGAGCGGACGACGCTCTCCACCAAGGCGAGCACCGACACCTCCTCCAGCACCTCGACGAGCACGTCCACCGCGACCGGTTCGGCCGCGGCCGTCATCTCGTTCGTGAAGGCGCAGATCGGCAAGGCGTACGTCTCCGGCGCCACCGGCCCCAGCGCCTACGACTGCTCCGGCCTGGTGCAGACGGCCTTCAAGCAGGTGGGCATCAGCCTGCCGCGCGTCTCCCAGGACCAGTCGACGGCCGGCACCCAGGTGTCGCTGAGCAACCTGCAGCCGGGCGACATCCTGTACTGGGGCAGCGCGGGCAGCGCGTACCACGTGGCGGTGTACGTGGGCGACGGCATGTTCGTCGGCGCGCAGAACCCGTCCAGCGGCGTCGGGGAGCACCCGCTGTCGTACGACCCGCCGACCGGCGCCGTGCGAGTGCTCTGAGCGCTCAGCACGTCTCTCACACGCGTAGGGCCGCAGCCGCTCGGGGGCAGCGGCCCTTGCGTCTTCCCTGGCATGCTCTGTGCGGGCCGCCGCCCGGTGGTCCGTCCACGAGCGAAGGAGACGGCGCGATGCCACGCGTGTTCGTCCAGGGAAGCCCCGCCGACCACTACCCGCGCCACGCCCCCGAGGCCGGGCGCGGAGCGGTGCGCCGGATCACCGAGGTCGGCGAGGAGGTCCTGCACAAGCCGTGCCGGGACGTCACGGAGTTCGGACCCGACCTCGCCGCGCTCATCGACGACATGTTCCTCACGATGTATGTCGCCGAGGGGGCGGGACTGGCGGCGAATCAGGTCGGTGTCGATCTGCGCCTGTTCGTGTACGACTGCCCCGATGACGACGGAATCCGGCATGTCGGACACATCATCAATCCCGTACTGGAGTCCGCCTCGGCCGGGCGCCGGCTGATCGACGAGGGCGAGGGATGCCTGTCGGTGCCGGGCGCCGTGATGGCCGTACCGAGGCCGGACCGGGCCCTCGTGCGCGGGCAGGACAAGGACGGCCGTCCGCTCGTCGTCGAGGGCACGGGATACTTCGCCCGCTGCCTCGCGCACGAGACCGACCACACCCACGGGTACATCTACCTGGACCGGCTCGCCAAGCGGGACAAAAAGGACGCGCTGCGGCAGATGGCGGCCCGGCGGGACGAGGTGTTCGCCCGCCGGGCGGCCAGGGCCGAGGAGCTGAGCCGGGCCTAGCGGGTCCGCAGGACCCTGCTGGAGGCCCTCCGGCCGGCACTCCCGTGCGGAGCGCCGGGGGGCTCCCGGCCGGGGCTCACGCCTTCGGGGCGCCGGACGGTCCCCGGCCGCCGCTCACGCCTTCGGGGCCACCCTGCTCAGACCGTTGATGATGCGGTCCATCGCGTCACCGCCCGTCGGGTCGGTGAGGTTCGCCAGCAGCTTCAGGGTGAACTTCATCAGCATCGGGTGGGTCAGACCGCGCTGGGCGGCGATCTGCATGACCTTCGGGTTGCCGATGAGCTTCACGAAGGCCCGGCCGAGCGTGTAGTAGCCGCCGTAGGTGTCCTTCAGGACACGCGGGTAGCGCTGGAGGGCGATCTCGCGCTGGGCGGGGGTGGCCCGCGCGTGGGCCTGGACGATGACGTCGGCGGCGATCTGGCCGGACTCCATGGCGTAGGCGATGCCCTCGCCGTTGAAGGGGTTCACCAGACCGCCGGCGTCGCCGACGAGCAGCAGGCCCTTGGTGTAGTGCGGCTGGCGGTTGAAGGCCATGGGCAGCGCGGCGCCGCGGATCGGGCCCGTCATGTTCTCCGGGGTGTAGCCCCAGTCCTCGGGCATGGACGCGCACCAGGCCTTGAGGACCTCGCGCCAGTCCAGCTCCTTGAAGGCGGCGGAGGTGTTGAGCACACCGAGGCCCACGTTGGAGGTGCCGTCGCCCATGCCGAAGATCCAGCCGTAGCCCGGCAGCAGGCGGTCCTGGGGGCCGCGGCGGTCCCACAGCTCCAGCCAGGACTCCAGGTAGTCGTCGTCGTGGCGCGGGGAGGTGAAGTACGTGCGCACCGCGACGCCCATCGGGCGGTCCTCGCGGCGGTGCAGGCCCATCGCGAGGGACAGCCGCGTGGAGTTGCCGTCGGCGGCGACGACCAGCGGCGCGTGGAAGGTGACCTCGCGCTTCTCGTCGCCGAGCTTGGCGGTCACGCCGGTGATGCGGCCGGTGCGGTCGTCGATGACCGGCGCGCCCACGTTGCAGCGCTCGTAGAGGCGGACGCCGGCCTTCTGGGCGTTGCGGGCGAGCTGCTCGTCGAAGTCGTCGCGCTTGCGGACGAGTCCGTAGTCCGGGAAGGAGGCGAGATCCGGCCAGTCCAGCTGGAGGCGGACGCCGCCGCCGATGATGCGCAGGCCCTTGTTGCGCAGCCAGCCGGCCTCCTGCGAGACGTCGATTCCCATGGCCACCAGCTGCTTGACCGCGCGCGGGGTGAGGCCGTCGCCGCAGACCTTCTCCCGCGGGAACTCGGTCTTCTCCAGGAGGAGGACGTCGAGTCCGGCCTTGGCGAGGTGGTAGGCGGTGGTGGAGCCGGCTGGCCCCGCGCCGACGACGATCACATCGGCGGTGTTGTCGGAGAGGGGCTCGGTCACGGCGGGATCTCCCCAAGGCTCGAAATCTGCGTGCCGACCGGCACTGGACATGGGCAGTCTATGCAGCAGAATTGATCACCCGGCTGAAGGGTTGCCCCGTGAACGACGCTCTTCCCGCAGTACGGCTGCGCGTGCCCACCGACGAGGACGCGTTCGCCTGGCACCGGGCCTTCGCCGACCCCGAGGTCATGGAGTTCCAGGGAGGCAGGGCCGCCGAACTCTCGGTCTACGAGGAGCTGACCGCGCGCCAGCGCCGGCACGACGCGGAACGGGGCTTCTGCCTGTGGTCGATCGTGGACGACTGCGACGAGGTCGTCGGCTTCACCGGGGCCCAGCCGTGGCCGCACGCGTGGGGGCCGGCGGGCGAGATCGAGATCGGCTGGCGGCTCAGCCGGGCGCACTGGGGCCGGGGATACGCCACGGCGGCCGCGGAGGAGACGCTCGCACGGTTGCGGGCGGCGGGTGTGCCGCAGGTGGTGGCGATGGTCGACGCCCGCAACGAACGCTCCATCGCGGTCACCCGGCGGCTGGGCATGCGGCTCGCGGAGACGTTCGTGACGCCGGCCTCGACACAGGAAGGGCACTGCTACCGACTCGACCTGTGACCCAGAGTAACTGACTGTCACAGAAAGCCACATGAAGCTTCCGGGCGGCACGCGACCGCGTTACCCTTCCAGTACCGCTGGGGGTGACATCTGTGCGTATAACACCCAAAACACCCGAAGTGCGCGTTCCTCGTCTGGTCGGCCTGATGGCCATGGACGCGCGCGAAACGGCCCGGGCGCGGGGTCTGTTCCTCAATGCGCCGGACCGCCCGGACTTCCACCTCGCGGTCGTCGACTACGTCGTACGCCAGTACCCGCAGCCCGGCGCCGAGGTGCCGCCGGACTCCATGGTGTACGTGTGGTTCGACTTCGGTGAGGGTGAGGGCGGCGGAGGCGTGCGCGAGCCGCGCATCCCACGGCCGCCCACGGGCGGCATGCAGCGCGAACTGGGCGAGCCCGGGGACGCCTTCGAGATGATCAACCGGTGAGACACCGGCAGCCGCCGGGCGGGCTCAGCTCTCCTTGAAGCCCCGGTGCAGCGCGACCACACCACCGGTCAGGTTGCGCCACGCCACCTTGGACCAGCCCGCCTTGCCCAGCCGCTCGGCGAGGCCGGGCTGGTCGGGCCAGGCACGGATGGACTCGGCGAGGTAGACGTAGGCGTCCGGGTTGGAGGACACCGCGCGCGCGACCGGGGGCAGGGCCCGCATCAGGTACTCGGTGTAGACGGTCCGGAAGGGCGCCCAGGTCGGGTGCGAGAACTCGCAGATCACCACCCGTCCCCCGGGCCGGGTCACCCGGTACATCTCGCGCAGGGCCGCGTCCGTGTCCTGCACGTTGCGCAGCCCGAAGGAGATGGTGACGGCGTCGAAGGTGTCGTCCTTGAACGGCAGCCGCGTCGCGTCGCCCGCCGTGAACGGCAGCCAGGAGTGCTTCTTCTTGCCGACCTGGAGCATCCCGATCGAGAAGTCGCACGGGACCACGTACGCGCCCGTCTGCGCGAAGGGCAGCGAGGAGGTCGCCGTACCGGCCGCGAGGTCGAGGACCTTCTGCGCGGGGCGCGCGTCGACCGCCTTCGCCACCTCCTTGCGCCAGCGCCGGTCCTGGCCGAGCGACAGCACGTCGTTGGTCAGGTCGTACCGTTCCGCCACGTCGTCGAACATCGAGGCGACTTCGTGCGGCTGCTTGTTCAGGGAAGCGCGGGTCACCCGCCCATTGTGGCAGCCCGGGTTCGGGGGACCGCGCGCGGCTCAGCGGCCCCGGTACACCAACCGCCCGCCGATCACGGTCGCCACGCAGGTTCCGGCTCCGCGGCGGACCAGTTCGGCGCGGTCCGCCACGTCGAACACGGCGAAGCGGGCGGGCCCGCCGGGGACGAGCCGGGGCAGCAGGATCAGCGGGGTCGGGGACAGCGCTGCCGGGCCCGGCAGGCGGTCGGGCCGCTGCCCCACCGCGAGCCCGGCCCTGCGCACCGCGTCGACCACGGCCCGCGACCGCAGCTCCCCGGCCACCGCCACCGTGCCGTGTGCCAGCATCCGCTGCACCCCGCGTCGCGCGCTCGCGCCGAGGCGCGCGGGATCACTGCGGAAGATCTCCCTCGCCCGCGCCCCGCCGATGGGCTCGGTGCCCAGGACGTCGGCCTCGCGCGGGTCGGGATGGTAGGTGGCCTCCAGCAGCTCCGGACCGTACGGGTTCAGCAGCCCCGGGGTGAGGATGCCGGGCCAGCGCCGCACCCTCGCCCGGGGCTCGGCGGCGGCCAGGTCCTCGTACGCGCCGACGGCGGCCACGGACGCCCCGTCGACCAGAACAGCCGCCTCGGGAGACCGCTCGGCGACATGAAGTGTCAGCACGGCCGACTCAGTTGGACGCCAGCAGCTTCAGCTCGGGATGGGCCGTGCCGCCCTCGATCGCGGTGGAGGAGATGTGGGAGACCACGCGGTCGTCCACGGGGTCGTTCGCCGGGTCGTCGTGCACGACGAGGTGCTCGTACGTGGTGGCGCGCTGCGCCGGGACACGGCCCGCCTTGCGGATCAGGTCGATGATCTCCAGGCGGTTGGAGCGATGCTTGGCGCCGGCCGAGGAGACGACGTTCTCCTCCAGCATGATCGAGCCGAGGTCGTCCGCGCCGTAGTGCAGGGACAGCTGGCCGACCTCCTTGCCGGTGGTCAGCCACGAGCCCTGGATGTGCTGGACGTTGTCCAGGAACAGGCGGGCGATCGCGATCATCCGCAGGTACTCGAAGAGCGTGGCCTGGGTGCGGCCCTTCAGGTGGTTGTTCTCGGGCTGGTAGGTGTACGGGATGAAGGCACGGAAGCCGCCCGTGCGGTCCTGCACCTCCCGGATCATCCGCAGGTGCTCGATGCGCTCGGCGTTGGTCTCGCCGGTGCCCATGAGCATCGTGGACGTCGACTCCACGCCGAGCCTGTGCGCGATCTCCATGATCTCCAGCCAGCGCTCGCCGCTCTCCTTGAGGGGCGCGATGGCCTTGCGGGGGCGCGCGGGCAGCAGTTCGGCGCCGGCACCCGCGAAGGAGTCGAGGCCCGCCTCGTGGATCCGGGTGATGGCCTCTTCGACCGGGACGCCGGAGATCCGGGCCATGTGCTCGACCTCGGAGGCACCGAGCGAGTGGATCACCAGCTGCGGGAACGCGTCCTTGATCGCCTTGAAGTGCTTCTCGTAGTACTCGACGCCGTAGTCCGGGTGGTGGCCGCCCTGGAACATGATCTGGGTGCCGCCCAGTTCGACGGTCTCGGCGCAGCGGCGCAGGATGTCGTCGAGGTCGCGGGTCCAGCCCTTGGCGGTGTCCTTGGGGGCCGCGTAGAAGGCGCAGAACTTGCACGCCGTGACGCACACGTTCGTGTAGTTGATGTTGCGCTCGATGATGTACGTCGCGATGTGCTCGGTACCGGCGTACTTGCGGCGGCGTACGGCGTCGGCGGCGGCGCCCAGCGCGTGCAGCGGGGCGTCGCGGTAGACGGCGAGTGCCTCTTCCGGGGTGATCCGCCCACCGGCAGCGGCACGGTCGAGGACAGACTGGAGGTCGGCCTTCTCGGTCACCAGGGCGTCCCTTTCGTCAAGGGTTGTGGACGGACTGATCCAGCCTACGCCAGGGGTCTCGCCCGCCTGCGTTCAGGCCGCGTACGCGCCGATCAGCAGCCCTGCGAGGGCGCCCGCGACGAGGAACGGCCCGAAGGGGATGTGTGTCCGGCGTCCCGCCCGCCGGGCGACGACGAGTGCGCCGCCGTAGAGCGCCCCGAGCAGGAACCCGGCGAAGGTGCCGAGCAGGACCGTCGGCCAGCCGTACCAGCCGAGGACGGCGCCCGTGCCGAGCGCCAGTTTCACGTCGCCGAAGCCCATGCCGGACGGGTTGATGAGGAAGAGCACGAAATAGCCGGCGCCCAGCGCGAGGGTGCCGCAAAACGCGGTGCGCCAGTGACCGGCGTGCTCGGGCATCAGCGCGACGAGGCCGAGCAGGCCGAGGGCTGCGGCCGCGAGCGGCAGGGTCAGCGGGTCGGGCAGCCGCTGCACCCGGAGGTCCACGGCGGCCAGCAGCACCCCGACCGGCGCGAGCAGGAGCCAGACACCCAGCTCGGGCCGGGTACCGGTGGCGGCGGCGAGGGCGGCGCAGGTGAGGGTTGTGGCGGTGGCGAGGAGGAGCGCGGAGGGGGCGTACGGCGCCTGCGCCTCGACTTCACCCTGCGCCCGCGCCCGCGTCTCTGCATCCGTCTGCGCCCGCGCCTGTTGCTCTGCATCCGTCTGCGCCCGCGCCCGCCGCTCAGCTTCCGCCCGCGCCCGCTCCTGTGCGCCCCCCGCGCACTGTGCGCACCGCGCCCCGCCGAGCCACCCGCGGACCGGGTGTCCGCCCGCGCACCGCTCACGCCACGGCTCCCCTTCCGGGACGGCGAAGCGGTACGCGGCCCGGGGCAGCAGCGCCCCTGCGGCCGCGCCCCACAGCGCGGCGACGAGGACCAGCACGCCCATGCTCATGGCGGAAATCCTAGGGAGTGGGGCCGACGGGTGGGGCCGGTCTCAGACGGCCGGCATCGCGTAGACCTCCTGACCGCCGGTCACCAGCAGCCGGTTGCCCGACAGCGCGATCTGCCAGGTGTCGGTGGCGTCCGTGCTGTCGACCCAGGTCCAGCGGACCTTGCCGGTCCCGGCGTCCAGGGAGATGATGCCGCCGCCCAGCGCGCCGGCAGCCGCGTACAGCGTCCGCCCGGCCTTCAGGAACGACTCCCTCGACGCGCGGTTGCCGTCCTCGCAGAGCCAGATCCGCTTGCCGTCCTTGACGTTCAGGGCCCAGATGCCGTGGTCGTAGTCGCAGACGTAGGCCACGCCGTCGATCACGGTGGGGTTCTTGAAGCCGCGGCGGCCGTTGGGCGACAGCGTCCAGCGGGTCCTGCCCGTCTCGAGATCCACGGCCGTCAGCTTCTCGCCGGGCAGGAACACCACTCCGTCGGCGGCCGTGGGCTGCCAGCTCCAGTCGTCGCCGATCTTCTTGGTCCACAACTGCGCGCCCGTGGCGGTGTCGCGCACGGTGAGGTTGTAGCTGGAGTCGGCGTACACGAGGTACTTGCCCCAGACGGTGCCCTCGACGTCGTAGTCCTTGGTGCCCCAGTCGCGCCGCTGCAGCCACACCGTCTTGCCGGTGGAGTGGCTGACCGCGGCGACGGCGGTGCGGTACTTGGTGGCGCTCTTGGCCTGGCCGTAGTCGGTGAGCGTGACGTAGACGTTCTTGTCGTCGATGGCGATCGTCCGCTCGATGTTCAGCTGCTTGCCGAGCCTGCTGCGCCAGGCCTCCTTGCCGGTGGTGACGTCGTAGGCGACCAGGACGCCGTCGTAGTCGCCGTCGCTCAGGAACACCTTGCCGCCGTGGAAGAGGAGCTGGGCCCCGGCGGGGCAGATCCCCTTCCTGGACCAGCGCGCCTTGCCCGTCTTCACGTCGTAGGCCACCAGCGGGTCGCCGCTGACCAGCAGCAGCCCGTCGGAGGTGAGGAGCGGTACACCCGTCGCGGTGCTGTCCTCGGCGGCGCTCTTGTGCCACAGCGGCTGCGGGGCCACCCCCGCGGGCGGGGTGGTGAAGGACTCGTCGACCGGCCTGCCCGAACCGGCGCGGCCGCCCGAACCGGTGGACGTACCGGTGCCGCCGTCCTTGCGGCCGAACCACCAGGCGGTGCCCCCGCCGACCGCGGCGACGGCGGCGGCACCGCCGAGGGCGTAGGTGAGGGCGCGACGGCGGGAGGGTGCCGGGGAGGAGGCATCCGCAGCGCCCATCGGGACGGTGCCGGGCTGGGGAGCGCCGTGGCCGGGGGTCCCGTAGACCGGAGTGGAGGGTGTACCGGGCTGCGGATAGCCGTACCCCGCCGCGGGCGTACCGGCCGGCGGCTGCGTGCCGGGCTGCGGATGGCCGTATCCCGGCACGGGGGTGGCCGCCGGTGTCTGCGCGCCCGCCGGCATCGTCGGCGCCGGGCCGAACGAGGCGGGGGCCGGTGCCGCCGGCGGGTCCGGCGCCTCCAGGTCCAGGATTCCGGCCGCGTGGGTGGCGATGGTGGACGCCACTGCGGAGGGCAGCCAGTCGCTGAGCACGCCCTCGACGCCCTGCGGGGCCAGTGCCGCCACGATCTCCGCGGGGGCGGGCCGGGCGTCCGGGTCCTTCAGCAGACAGGCCCGCAGCAGGCCGAGCAGGGACTGCGGTACGCCGGTCAGGTCCGGTTCGCCGTGCACGACCTGGTAGAGCATCGCCGCGTGGGAGGAGGCACCGTCGCCGAAGACGTTGCGGCCGGTGGCCGCGAAGGCGAGGACGGCGCCGAGGGAGAAGACGTCGCCCGCCGTGCCGACGTCCTTGCCCTGGGCCTGCTCCGGGGGCATGTAGCCGGGCGAGCCGACCACGACCCCCGTCTGGGTCATACGGTTGCCGTCCACCGCCCGGGCGATGCCGAAGTCGATGACGCGGGGGCCGTCCGCGGCGAGGAGGACGTTCGACGGCTTGAGGTCACGGTGGATGAGTCCCGCCGCGTGGATCTCCTGGAGGGCGGCCGCGAGCCCGGCGCCCAGCGCGCGCACGGTGGGCTCCGGAAGCGCGCCGTGC
The DNA here is from genome assembly GCF_040642095.1 of Streptomyces sp. NPDC020362. Classification (NCBI taxonomy): domain Bacteria; kingdom Bacillati; phylum Actinomycetota; class Actinomycetes; order Kitasatosporales; family Streptomycetaceae; genus Streptomyces; species Streptomyces sp. NPDC020362. The sequence goes on along the minus strand of NZ_JBFAET010000008.1, from coordinate 17,053 downwards.
GCGGCCACGACGTCCGTCAGGTCCGGGCCGAGCACGTATGACGTCGCCAGCCACGGCAGCGGCGCGTCGGGGTCGGCGTCCACGACCGAGGCGGTGTACTGGCCGGAGACCGCCTGGGCTATCTCCACCTCGTGCCGGAAACGGCGGCGGAAGTCGGCGTCGGCGGCGAGGTCGGGGCGTACGACCTTCACGGCGACGGTCCGGCCGCCGGGCGAACGGGCCAGGTAGACCCGGCCCATGCCGCCGGCTCCGAGCCTGCGCAGCATGCGGTAGGCACCCAACTCCCGTGGATCGTCCGGCTGCAGTGTCTCCATGGCGGGCCTTCCCCGTCCTTCCCCGTTGCGACGCTTTGCACTGTCTTGCTCTGCGTTGTGCCGCGTCGTGCTGCCTTGTGACGCCTTGCCTGGCCGGTTGCCGGCGTCGGCGGTGCGCGGTTGGCGTTCGCCAACGCAGACACAGTAGTGACATCGGGGAAGAGGGGGTGACGGGGGCGGGGCGCTTCCGCGCTAGTCGGCCTTCGACATCCGCGACTTCGGATTGCCTTCGGCCGAACTGTCCGATGTGTACGTCAGATCGTCGCCGGTCGGTGTCAACTGCACCGGGTGCGGGGCGGGGTCGCAGCCCGGATGGTTGTGCTTGTCGCCCACCGACGTCGCCACGATCTGTGTCCTGGTCACCTTCTTCAGGGTCAGGATGTCGGTGCAGACGGCGCCGAGCTGATCGGTCTGGGTGAGCCGCCCCAGCTCCTTGCCGACTCCCGCCTGGTGGACGGTGAGCCGGAAGGTGCCCATGGGCAGGCTGCCGCCGAGTCCGGTGGCCTGGCCCTCCCACGTGCCGAGGTAGCGGGCCGGGATCGCGGCCGCCGCGCCGCCGCTCGCGCTCGGCGACGGGGACTCCGCGGCAGCCGGGTCGCTGGGCTCGGGCGAGTAGGCGTCGCCGGTCGGCGTCGACGCGGCCGGGTGGGAGACGGCCGGGGCGCTGCCCGCCGTGTCCTGGTCCCCGCCGGCCCAGGGCCGCAGCAGGGCCCCGAGCCCCACCGCGCCGGCGGCCAGCGCCCCCGCCACGGCCAGTGCCACGGTGCAACTCACCCGCCTCCCGCGCCCGTTCTCCCCCGGCGTGGAGGCCGCCGCCACACTGACGCTGACCTTGCCGGTGGCCGGCACCTCGTCCCGGGGCCCGGGCACGGCAGCCGCCTCCACGGCGGGAGCCCCGGACGGCGGGGCACCCGGGGACGCGCCCGGAGCGCCCGGCCGCACACCCGGAACGCCGGGAAAGCCCGACTGCACACCCGGGACGCCCGGCTGCGCGCCGGGAGCGGCGGACGGCATGACCGGGCGCGCCCCGGACGGCCCGGCGGGAGTCCCCGGCGGAGTCATCAGCGGAGCCGGCCCGAACTCTCCTGCGGCCGCCGGGGCCTCGCCCGTAGCCGAAGCCGAAGCCGAACCCGAAGCCGAAGCCGAAGCGGAGACGAACCCCCCGTCGGCCGGCTCCGCCTGCGAACCCGTCCCGGGTGCCCCGCCGAGGGCAGGGCTGCTGAACTCCACCGGGCCCGACGGCGCCTCCTGGGTCGCCTCGAGGTTGAGGAGGTGTACGGCGGCACGGCTGACCTGCTCCACCAGCGCGCCCGGCAGCCAGCCGCCCGCGACCAGGCGGGCGGCGCCATCGGGAGCGAGTCGGCGGGCCAGCTCGGCGGGGGCCGGGCGGCCCGTCTGGTCCTTGGCCAGGCAGGCGGCCGCCACCTCCCGCAACTCGCCGGTGAGGTGTCCGAGTTCGGGCTCCTCGTGGACGACCTTGTAGAGCAGCGCGGCCGAGGAGTCGCCGGGGAAGGGGGGTTCACCGGTCGCCGCGTAGGCCAGCACCGCGCCGAAGGAGAAGACGTCGGCCGCCCCGGTGACGCCCTTGCCGAGGATCTGCTCGGGCGACATGTAGCCGGGCGAGCCGACGGAGACGCCGGTCGCGGTCAGGGATGCCGTGCCGTCCGTGGCCCGGGCGATGCCGAAGTCGATGAGGAGCGGGCCGTCCAGGGTCAGCAGGATGTTGGAGGGCTTCACGTCCCGGTGGACGAGGCCCAGCTCGTGCACCGCCGCCAGCGCCTCGGCCAGGCCCGCACCCAGGGCCCGTACGGTGTGCGCGGGCAGCGGGCCGTGGTCCGCAACGGCCGCGGCGAGGGAGGGTCCGGCCGCGTAGGCGGTGGCGACCCAGGGCACGGCGGCCTCCGGGTCCGCGTCGAGGACGGGCGCGGTCCAGGCGCCGCCGACCCGTCGGGCGGCCTCGACCTCACGCCGGAAGCGGGCCCTGAACTCCTCGTCCAGCGCGAAGTGCGGATGCACGATCTTCACCGCGACCGTGCGGCCGCCGGCGCTGCGGCCCAGGTAGACCCGGCCCATGCCGCCGGAGCCGAGCCGGCCCAGCAGCCGGTAGGGCCCGACGGCGGCCGGTTCGTCGGCTCCGAGCGGCTGCATGGCGTCCACCTCTCCCCCGGTCCCCCCGGTACGCCTCACTGCCCGAAGCGTAGTGACTACGGCTGGAGCAGATCCACCTTCACGTCCGCCGGGAAACCGGTCGTCGGGCCGACCCGGCGCGCGAACTCGGCGACCGCCTCCAGCTGCGGCCCTCCGAAGCTGAAGTCGAGGGTGGTGAAGTACTCCTGCAGGGTCGCCTCGTCGAAGGTCTCCCAGCGGGCGGCCTGCTCGGCGACCTTACCGACCTCCTCCAGGGAGAGGTTGCGGGAGGCGAGGAAGGCCTCGTGCACCTGGCGGGTGATGGACGGTTCGCGCTCCAGGTAGTCGCGCCGCGCCGCCCAGACCGCGAAGACGAACGGCAGGCCCGTCCACTCCTTCCACAGCGCGCCCAGGTCGTGCACTTCCAGGCCGTAGCGGGGTCCGTCGACGAGGTTGGCGCGCAGGGCCGCGTCGCCGATGAGGACGGCGGCCTCCGCGTCCTGCAGCATCAGGCTGAGGTCGGGCGGGCAGGTGTAGTAGTCGGGCTGCACGCCGTACCGCTCGGCCAGCAGCAGCTGGGCGAGGCGGACCGAGGTGCGCGAGGTCGAGCCGAGGGCGACCTTGGCGCCGTCCAGCCGGTCCAGGGGGACCTGCGAGACGATCACGCAGGACATCACCGGGCCGTCGCAGCCGACGGCGATGTCCGGGAAGGCGACCAGCTCGTCGGCGTGCTTCAGGAACTCGACGAGGGTGATGGGCGCGATGTCGAGTTCGCCCTGCACCAGCATCTCGTTGAGCTTGTCCGGGGTGTCCTTGGTCAGCTCGAAGTCGAGGAGCGTCCCGGTTCTCGCGAGCCCCCAGTAGAGGGGCAGGCAGTTCAGGAACTGGATGTGGCCGACGCGCGGCCGGGTGCGAGAATTGTCCACATCGCGAGACTAGACCCCGTGCTGTACCGTGCCGGGACCGACCCCACCGTCAAGTCGCCCCTCCGATGATTCAAACATTCGGGTGACGTGATCTTGGCCTCTATTGCTTTCGGCTGCCCGCGTGCTAGGCTCGCCGCAAGTTGCAGTTTGGTTTCCCTTGCAGTACAGAGCCTGCGGAGCATGTGACCGCGGGCTCTCGTCGTTTTCAGACGAATGCAGTTGTGCAGCACTGTTTCGCACTTGCAGGTTCTGGAGCAGGGCAACCCTTTTGAGCCCAAGGAGGGCTTATGGCTACCGGAACCGTGAAGTGGTTCAACGCCGAAAAGGGCTTTGGCTTCATCGCCCAGGAGGGCGGCGGCCCCGACGTCTTCGTTCACTACTCCGCGATCAACGCCTCCGGCTTCCGCTCCCTCGAGGAGAACCAGCAGGTGAGCTTCGACGTGACGCAGGGCCCGAAGGGTCCGCAGGCGGAGAACGTCACCCCCGTCTGATCACTGCCTGATCGCAGAACCTGAGTGCAGTACCCAAGGAGCCCCGCGCCGCAAGGCGACGGGGCTCCTGCCTTTTCCCGTTCATTTCCTGTTCACATGTGCTGCATGACCAGTACGAACTTCGTCCCCGCGGCGAGCGCCTCGTACGCGTGCGGAACGTCCCCCCGGTACGACAGGTAATCCCCGGGCCCCAGTTCGACCGCTTCCCCACGCGGCCCGGCCTTGACTCTCCCCTCGGCGACCACGATGTGCTCCGTGGTTCCGGGAATGTGCGGTTCGGAATCCCGTACGGACCCCGGCTCCAGCCAGACGTAATAGATATCCCTGCGGGCGCCCGGCGGGCTCGCGGACAGCAGCGTCGCCAGATAACTGGACTGCTCGGAGTGCACCTTGGGCCCCTCGCCGGCCCGGATCACCTGGACGGCGGGCGCGGGCGGCTCCACGAGCGCGCTGAACGGCACCTCCAGGGCCACCGCCAGCGCCCAGATCGTCTCCATGCTCGGATTCCCGCTCGCCGCCTCCAGTTGGGACAGCGTGGACTTCGCGATCCCGGCGCGCTTGGCCAGCTCGGACAGGGACAGCCCGGTGCGGGTGCGCTCGCGCTTCAGGGACGCGGCGATCCACTCCAGCGGGAGCCGGGCGGGGGTCTCGGTCATGCCGTTCGCTCCATCGGTACGATCGTTCGCCTTGACGGACAGATTGCCTGCTGTCCACTATAGAAAACATGCGTTCGCCACTCCGAACACTGTCGCTCCGAACACTGTCGTCCCGAACACTGTCGTCCCGGAGGCTGCCGCTCCGGACACTGCCGCTGCGAACATCCGAGACCGGCTCGCTGGTACGCGACAGCTCCCTGGTCTGGCTGGCCGGCGGGATCGTCGGCGTCTCCTTCGGCGCCGTCTCCGTCGCCGGCGGGCTGCCGGTGTGGGTACCGGTGGCGATGTCGCTGCTGGTGTACGCCGGATCGGCCCAGTTCAGCGCGGTCGGCGTGCTGCTCGCCGGAGGCGGCCCGCTCGCCGCCGCGGCCACCGGACTGCTCCTCAACACCCGCACGGCGGCCTTCGGCCTGGCGGTGGCGGACCTGCTCGATACCGGTCGCGCGACCCGTTTCCTCGGTGCGCATCTGGTCACCGACGAAACGGTCGCCTTCGCCCTCGCCCAGAGCGACCCGGCACGGCGGCGCAGGGCGTTCTGGATCTCCGGTCTCGGCCTGTTCGCCGCGTGGAACACCGGCGTACTGGCTGGAGCGTTCGCCGGGAGCGCCCTGGGCGACACCGCCCGGTTCGGCCTCGACGCGGCCTTTCCCGCCGTCCTCGTGGCCCTGGTCCTCCCCGCCGTCCGCGCGAACGCGACGGTACGCCGGTGCGCACTGCTCGGTGCCGCCCTGGCCCTGGCGGTGACGCCCGCGGTGCCGGCCGGGGTGCCGGTGCTGCTCGCGCTGGCGGGGCTGGTCCTGCACCGCCGCCCGGAGGGGGCCGCCGGATGAACGCCACGGTCGCGGTGATCCTGGCCCTGGCGGTCGGGACGTACGCCTTCCGGCTGGTGGGCCCGCTGCTGCACGGGCGGGTGACGATCCCGGCCCGGGTGCAGGAACTGGCGTCGGCGGGGGCGGTCGTCCTGCTCGTCGCCCTGCTGGCCACCGGTGCGGTGACCGAGGGCGGGGGCTTCGCGGGATGGGCCCGCCCCGCCGGGGTACTGGTGGGGGGCGTCCTGGCGATGGGGGTCCCCCCGCTCGGGCGAAGCCGGGAGTGGGGAAGGCCGGCGCCGTTCCCGGTGGTGGTACTTGGCGCGGCCGCTACCACGGCGGTGCTGCGGCTGGCCGGGGTGGCGTAGCCCGCCCGGCTCGCCGGGTGGCGTAGCCCGCCCGGCTCGCCGGGTGGCGTAGCCCGCGGCCGTCCGGCGCGCCCACCAGGGGCTCCGCCCCTGGCCCCGGCCCCTTGTCCCCCATCACCCGGCTCGGACTCCTGCCCACCCGCGACCCGACCCGGACCCTTGCCCGCCCGCCACCCGACCCGGTCGGCCGGCCGGCAAGCGGCCGCCCTTGCTGTCAGTGCCCCCGGCTACGGTCGCTCACCATGACCGACACCCACGACTTCCTCGCCGCCGCCCGCACCTTCTACGACACCGTCGCCGAGGACTACGCCGACCGCTTCCGGGGCGTGACCGCCCGCACGCCGCTGGAGCGTGCCCTGCTCGATGCCTTCGCCGAACTCGTCGGAACGGGCGGGGCGGTGGCCGACCTCGGTTGCGGACCGGGCCGGAACACCGCGCACCTCGTCTCCCTCGGCCTGGACGCCTTCGGGCTCGACCTGTCCGAGTCCATGCTGGCGGTCGCCCGCCGTGAGCATCCCGAGCTGCGCTTCGAACAGGGCTCCATGCTGGACCTCTCCGTCGCGGACGCCGCGCTGGCCGGTGTCGTCTCCTGGTACTCGTCCATTCACATCCCGGATGACGAACTCCCCGCGCTCTTCGCCGAGTTCCACCGGGTACTGGCCCCCGGCGGTCACCTCCTGCTCGCTTTCCAGGCGGGCGAGGAGCCCCTGCGCGTGGAGCGCCCCTGGGGTCATCCGGTGACCCTGGACTTCCAGCGCCGCCGCCCCGAGCACCTGGCCCAGCTGCTCACGGCCGCCGGCTTCATCCTCGGCTCCCGCACGGTCCGCGAGCCCGACGAGGAGCTCGGTGAATCCGTTCCGCAGGCCTTCCTCCTCGCCCGCAGGCCCGCCTAGCCCAGGGCGCTCGACGGGCACTTGAGCGGCGGTTGAATCCAGGAGTACCGGGGGCCCGCCCCGGGACGGGAACCGGCGGGGACGGCATCAGGATCGCTCGCCCCGAGCATCGGTTGCGGCGCCGGGGAGAGAACCGGCGACCGGATCACGATCCGTCTCATCTGGGGGGCTTATACCTATGCGCACCACCGCACTGCGTACAAAGACGGTTCTGGCCGCGTTCACCGGCGCGGGTGTCCTGGCACTCGGCACCACGGCGGCCGTTCCGGCAACTGGCGTGCACGACGCCCTGGTGCGCGTCGCCTCCGACTTCTCGGGACAGCAGACGCACTCCGGCCCGGCCCTGGCGGACGAACGCGAACCGAAGCTGGTTCACGCCTGACCGTGCCGCACTACACAGACCCCGCATGACCAGCGGCACCGGCCGGGCTCACGCCCCGCCGGTGCCGTTCGTCGTGCGGATCGGCCCCGGCGCGTTCCGCCGCTTGCAAGGCCGTTGCCTACAAACGCCGCCCTTCCTCGGTCACGCCCATCGTGTCGTACAGCGCCTCCGCGGACCGCCAGTGCTCGCGTGCCATCAGTTCGTCGCCCAGTTCCTGCGCCGCCTCTGCCATGCCGTGCAAGGCGCGGGCGGTCTCGAAGCGGTAGCCGAGCCGGGAAGCCAGCTCATAGGCGTGACGATGCAGTTCCAAGGCCCGGTCGGGCGCGCCGCGGCGCAGGTGGACCAGGCCCACCACGTTCGCCACGGTCGCCTGACGCGTGGCCGTGCCCTCGGCGGAGACCAGGTCCAGGGCGCGCTCGGCGTGCTCGGCGGCCGAGCGCGTGTCTCCGAGGCGCTGGCAGACGCGCGCCCATAGGGCGAGGACAACGGCCACGTTCGCTGGTCTGAGGGACTCGTCGCACAGCTCGAGAGCCTGGGCGAGGCAGGCGCGCGCTCTCTCGTCCTCACCGGTGCCGAGGTGGGCCTGGGCCAGCCAGGTCAGTGACGAGATCTCGTTGTTGTGCTCGCCGAGGCGCCGGTTCAGTTCGGTGGCCCGGGCCGCGTACTGGGCGCCCTCGGCGTAGTGACCCGCCCAGGTCTGTACGGTGCTGAGGTTGACGAGCGCCTGGGCCTCATCACGGGGCGAACCCAACTCCCGGTGCAGGTCGATGCCTTGGCCCAGATGAGCGCGTGCCTGGTCGAAGTTGCCCAGTGCCCCGTGCAGCAGGCCGAGCACGTCCAGACAGAACGCCTCAATGCTGCGATCGACGGTGCCGGTCAGCTCCAGTGCCTCCTGCGCGGTGGTGATGCCGTCCTGGAAATCACCGAGCCACCAGTGCCCCACGGCCAGGTTGCCGAGGCTGATGCCGAGCAGCACCGGGTCGTCGATCTGCTGACAGGCGCCGACCGCGATCCGGCTGACGACCCGGAACTGCTCGTAGTCTCCGCGCAGCCCCAAATAGAACAGGACATTGCGAGCCAGCAGTGCGGCCGGGCGGTGCAGTCCCTGTGTCCCTGCCTGTGTGACGATCGCGAGCAGTGCCTCGTACTCACGGTCGAACCAGCGCAGCACCGCCTCGTCGCCGTCCAACCGGGGCAGTTCCGGCGCATCGCCGGACGGTGGGTCGCCGTACCGGGTGCGACCTGGGAAGAGCACGTCACAGGCCTTGTCGGTGGCCAGCCCGTAGTACACCACCAGGCGACAGCCGGCGGCCTCCTCGTCGTCCTCCGCCTCCCGCACGCTCATCGCGTACGTCCGCACCAGATCGTGGAAGCCGTACAGACCCGCCTCGTGCTGTTCCAGCAGATGCGCATCGAGCAGATGTTCCAGGAGATCCTCGGCGTCATGGACGTCGATGCCGAGAAGCGCGGCGGCCGAGTGGACGTCGATGGCGCTGCCCGGGTGCAGGCCGAGCAGGCGGAACGCGGCTCGCTGGTCCTCCTCCATCGCCTGGTACGACAGTCTGAGCGTGGCCTCGACGCTGCGTTCCCCGGCGCTCAGCTCCCGTAGTCGCCGGGTCTCGTCGGCCAGCCGGTCGACCAGGTACTGCACGGTCCAGCGCGGCCGGTTGCGCAGCCGGGCGGTGGTGATGCGCAGGGCGAGCGGCAGGCCGCAGCACAGCCGGGCGAGGTGGTCGACGGCGTGGGGCTCGGCGGCGGTGCGGTCGGTGCCGAGCATGCGGGTGAGCAGCGTGGTGCTGTCGTCGGTGGAGAGCAGGCCGAGGGAGAGCCACTCGGCGCCGTCGAGGTCGAGCATGCGGACCCGGCCGGTGAGGACGGCCAGGCAGCCCTCCGAGGCGGGCAGCAGCGGCCGCACCTGGGCGGCATCGGCGGCGTTGTCGAGGAGCAGCAGCAGCTTCCGCTGGGCTGAAACGGTTCGCCACAAAGTGGTGCGGCGCTCCAGGTCGTCCGGTATCCGGTCGTCCGGGATGCCGACGGTGCGCAGCAGGGAGTGCAGGACCGAACCGGGGTCCTGCGCCTTCTCGCCGGGGCTGAAGCCGCGCAGGTCGACGAAGAGCTGTCCGTCGGGGTAGTCGGGGGCGAGCAGATGGGCGGCGTGCACCGCGAGGGCGGTCTTGCCGCTGCCGCCCATGCCGTCCACGCCCACGATCCGGGTGCTCCCGGCGGCCGGGTCCCGGCCCACCTCCAGCAGCCGGGCCAGCTCCGCGTCCCGGCCGGTGAAGTCCGGCAGGTCGTAGGGCAGGGTGCAGGGTGCCGGCTCCGACTCGTCCGGCTGCGCGAGCGGGGCCGGCACGAGGAGGGCGGCGCGGTCGGCCACGGACTGCGGCACCCGGGGGGCCACCTCGGGGCTGTCCCGCAGGATGGCCTCGTACAGCCGGGTCAGCTCGGCGCCCGGGTCGATGCCCAGCTCCTCCACGAGCAGCTCGCGCACCCGGCCGAACTCCTCCAGCGCCTCCGCCTGCCGGCCCGCCCGGTACAGGGCGAGCATCAGCCGCCCGCGCAGGGTCTCCCGCAGCGGATGTGCGGTAATCAACTCGCGTAGCGGACCGACGAGTTCGCCGGACTGGCCGAGTTCGAGCTCCAGCTCGAAGTACTGCTCGGCGACCGCCATGTGCCGTTCCTCGAGGGCGGCGGAGGCCGCGGAGATCACCGGGCCGCCGGTGCCGGCCAGGACCGGGCCCCGCCACAGGTCCAGACAGGCCCGCAGATGCCCGACCGCCTCGGCGGCCCGCCCGGCGGCCACCGCCTGCCGGGCCTCCTGCGAGCGCCGGGTGAACTCGTGGAGGTCCAGCCGGCGGTCTTCCAGGACGGCCCGGTATCCGGCGCCGTCGGTGACGATCAGCGCGGCCCCGCCCGGGATGCGGGTGCGCAGCGCGGCGACGGCCTTGCGGATCTGGTGGCCTGCGGTCTGCGGGGGTTCGTCGTCCCAGGCGGCAGCCACCAGCCGGGCCATCGGGACCATGCGTCCCGGCTCCAGCAGCAGTGTGACCAGCACGCGTTCCTGGGTCGGGCTGCCGAGTCTCAGCCGCCGCTCGCCGTGCCAGCCTTCCAATGCGCCGAGGATGTTGAACCGTACGACAGGCAGACCGGATGCCGCCGACTCCACAAACCCGTCCCCCCGCCCCGTTGCCCAGGCCAGCCCGAGTTATTCGGGCCAATCCTAGGTTGTACCCGAACGAGCCACAGGGGAAGGCGACTTCACGTTACCCGCAGTGCCTGTCGTCCGGGGACACAGCTAACCATGTTCACGCCAGCTGTAGCAGCGTAGATCGCGCATCACCCGCCAGGGCCGGATCATGGCAGAGGATGGCGCTTTCCACTTGGCGCAGTGCCGGAGATGGCTGGATACCGAGCTCGTCGTCGAGATGGCGGCGCATCCGGCGGAAGACGTCCAGGGCGTCGGCCTGCCGTCCCGAGCAGTACAGGGCGATCATCAGCTGCTCGCAGAAGCGCTCCCGCAGGGGGTGGTTGGTGTGTGCCTCGGCCAGCTCGGCGAGGACGGGGGCGTGCCGGCCGAGCCGCAGTTCGGCGTCGAAGCGCAGCTCCATGGCTCGCATCCGGTACTCCTCGTAGCGGGCGCCCGCCAGCTGGCACAGGGTTCCGGCCGCGAACCCGCCGAAGACCGGGCCGCGCCACAGCGCCAGTGCTGCGCCGAGCAGCCGGGCGGTACGGGCCGCGTCGCCCTGGGAGGCCGCCTCGGCCTGCCGTACGGTCCGGACGAACTCGTCGGCGTCCAGCTCGCCCTCCGCCACCGTGAGCCGGTAGCCGGAGGGGTGGATGGTCACCCTGGAGTCCGCCCGGCCCGGCTCCAGGCCGCGCAGTTTGCGGCGGAGCCTGCTGACGTGTGCCTGCAGGGCGTTGGCCTGGTTGTCGGGTACGGCATCCCCCCACATCTCCTCGACCAGGCTCTCCCCGGAGACCGGCTGGCCCTCGCTGACCAGCAGGGTCTGCACCAGGGTGCGCTGCAGATCGCCGGAGATCTCCGCAGGGCCGGACACGGTACGGATCTGCAGTGCCCCGAGGACCGAGAACTTCAGCATCCTGACTCCGCCTCCTGTTGATGTCGCTGGCGTCGTCGTCCTTCTCCCGGCGACGTATCAACAGTGCGGCCGTCCCGTACCGAATCGTTCCCGATCCGTTCCCGGTGGCCGGTCAGCGCCTGTCGCCGACGACCAGTGCTCTGAGGGAGGCCACGCGCCGGGCCGCCACCTCGGGCGAGTCGGCATGCACGACGAAGTGCCCGGGGCGCAGCGACCCGGGCGGCGCGACGAACCCGACGTGCGGCATGACGCCCACCTCGGCGCTCTCCAGCAACCACGGCGGGGCCAGCACGGCCGCGGCGGCGAACCGATTCGGCCGCGCCGCGTGGACCAGCCGGCCCGACAGCACCTCGATGGCTCCGGCCGCCAGGTCGAACCCGCCGGCCTCCTTGACCAGTTCCGGCACCGGGTCGTCCCCGAGACCCGCACGGCAGTCGGTGATCACCGGCCCGCTCGGGGTGAGGGTGACCTCCGCGTGGGCCGGCCCGTACTGGTAGCCGGCCAGGTCCAGCAGTGCGGTCACCACCGCGCGCACCTCGGCGGCGGTGTCGTCGGTGAGCGGGGCGGGGTGGAGGAGTCCGTAGGGCATCCGGGCGGTGATGCCGACGGCCTGGTGCATGCCATGCACGCTCAGCGTCTCCACGGTCAGCCGCAGATCGCCGTGGGCCGCCGCGATGCCGTCGGGGGACAGCCGGTTGTCACGGACCAGGCGCTGTACGGCCGCCGGATCGGACAGCACCTTCAGGGCACGGGCCGGGTTGACGCACAGCCCGGCCTCGGCGGCCCGGGCGAGCGGTTCGCGCAGCGCCGACTCGTCCGTCACATCGACCCGGATGGAGCGCACTTGGGCACCCGCGAGCGCGGCCTCGCGGAGCAGGCGCGGGTCCGGGTTCAGCAGGAAGATCCGGCGGACGTCGTTGTCTTCTTTCATGCCTCTGCTCGGGGGACGGAGTCGGCGAGGGTGGAAAGGCAGGCTACGAGTGGGCGTTACCGATCCGATCCCGGCCGGTTCCCGAGGGCGTTGACCCAAGACGTTCACTTCTTCCGCGTGCGTGACAAACCATGGACTCGATTGGATCGCCATCCTGAACGCTACCCGCTCTCCGTCACTTGCCGCGGGCTGATTCACGGCAAAAACAGAACAGCCGGTTTACGCCGCTGTCCGGCTGTTTCGCCGTACTGGGGGCGGTTCGCCGCCCGGCCGGCCGCACCGTTCGACCACGGTGTCCGCGAAGGCCCGGGCCGGCGGGCTGAGGGCGTCCCAGCGGCGCACCGCCCAGCCGACCGGCAAGGGGCGCAGCCCCGGCAGCGGTACGAGCCTGAGTGCTCCCTCGCCGGGCACGGGCAGCCCGGGCACGGCCGGGACGACGGCCCGCCCCGCCCCCAGCTCGGCCAGCAGCAGGGCGGTGTCCCAGTCGGCGACGCTGGTGTCGTAGGCGAACCGGACGCCCGCCTCGGCGCAGGCGGCGTCCAGATGGGCCGCGGAGGCGGAGTTCGGCGGCAGCCGGATGAGCCGTACGTCGGCCAGGTCGGCCGCGTCGAGACGGGGATGCGCGGCCAGCGGGTCGTCGGCGGGGACGGCGAGTACCCAGGGCAGGTCGACCACGGCCCGTTGCTCGATGCCGCGCACCGCGGGGCCAAGGGTGATCCAGGCGAGGTCCAGGGCGCCGTCGGTGAGCGCGTCGAAGCTGCCGCGGCCCGAACTGACGGTCCGGAATTCGAGGTTGACCTGCGGGTGGCGGCGCCGGAAGGTGACGACGGCGTCGGACATGAAGTGCCGGACGGTGGTGGCGCCGGTGGCCACCCGGACGTACCCGCTGTGCCCCTCGACGAGATCGCGCAACTGCCGCACCGCCAGGTCGAGGCCCGATATCCCCTCGGCCGCCGCGGCTTCGAGGACCCGGCCCGCCCGGGTGGGCACGACCCCGCGCGGCTGCCGCTCCAGCAGCGCCACGCCGGTCTCCCGCTCCAGCCGTCTGACGTGCTGGCTGACGGCGGACTGGGTGCAGCCCAGCTCCCGGGCGACGGAACTGAGGCTGCCCGCCCGGCACACGGCCACGAACACACGAAGGTCGTCGAGAGTCACAACCCCCAAGCTAACACTGGGGTTTACGGAGGAAATCTTAGGATTGACTCGACCCGGCGGGCGTACGAGGATCAGTGGCGGGCCGCGACCGACCCAGGCGGCAACCCGCTCCGCGCCCCCGCCGAGTCCGGACCGAGGCGGGACCGGCCGGAGCGGGTGCCGACCACATCGGCCACGATGTGCCGGGCGGCGTCAGCGCTCGTCCCGGCGCTCGTAGAGCCCCTCCACGTCAGGTGCGAAGTCCTGCATGATCTGCTCGCGCCGCAGCTTCATCGAGGGGGTGAGATGGCCCGCCTCCTCGGTGAAGTCCACGGGCAGCACGGCGAAGCGGCGGATGGACTCGGGCCGGGACACCAGCTTGTTGGCCTCGTCCAGCGCCCGCTGCAGGATCGCGTTCAGCTCCGGGTCGCCGACGAGGAGTTCCGGCGGCACCGGGTGCTTGCCGTTCATCTGGCGCCAGTGGGTGATGCCGTCGGGGTCGAGGGTGATGAGGGCGCCGACGTAGGGCCGTGCGTCGCCGACGAGCATGCACTGGGAGATCAGCGGATGCTGGCGCAGCCAGTTCTCCAGCGGCGCCGGCGCCACCGACTTGCCGCCCGCGGTGATCAGCAGCTCCTTCTTGCGGCCGGTGATGGTCAGATAGCCCTCGTCGTCCAGCTCGCCGAGGTCCCCGGTGGGCAGCCAGCCGTCCCGGGTCGCGGGGACGACTCCGCCCGCCTGCGGGTCCCAGTAGCCGCGCAGGACGTGGTCCCCCGCGATCAGGATCTCGCCGTCCGCGGCGATCCGCACCCGGGTGCCGGGCAGCGGCCAGCCGACGGTGCCGAGGCGGGGCTTGAGCGGCGGGGTCACCGTCGAGGCGGCGGTGGTCTCGGTCAGGCCGTACCCCTCGAAGATCTCGATGCCGGCACCGGCGTAGAACGCGGCCATGCGCCGGCCGAGCGGTGAGCCGCCGCAGATGGCGTACTTGACCCTGCCGCCCATGGCGTTGCGGATGCGCCGGTAGACGAGGGGGTCGTAGAAGGAACGGGCCGTCTTCAGGGCCCGGTTGGGGCCGCCGCCCGCGCCGGTCTGCCGGGCCTCCAGTGCCTCCCCGTACCGTACGGCCACCGTCGTCGCCCGGTCGAAGACGGCCACCCGGCCACCCGACTCCGCCTTGGCGCGGGCGGAGTTGAAGATCTTCTCCAGCATGTACGGGATGGTCAGCAGGCAGGTCGGCCGGAAGGCGGCCAGGTCCGGCAGCAGGTCCTCCGCCTTCAGGCTGGGCGCGTGCCCGAGCCGCACCCGGGCCCTTACGCACGCGATCGCCACCATCCGCCCGAAGACATGGGACATCGGCAGGAAGAGCAGCACCGAGACGTCCTCGCCCGACTTCGCCTTGAAGACCGGGTGGAGGAGTTCGATGGCGTTGTCCACCTCGGCGAAGAAGTTGCCGTGCGAGAGGGCACAGCCCTTGGGGCGGCCGGTCGTGCCGGAGGTGTAGATCAGGGTCGCCAGGGTGTCGGGGCCCAGCATGCCGCGGCGTACACCCACTTCGCCGTCCGGCACCTGGGCGCCCAGCTCCGCGAGCCGCTCCACGTGTCCCTTCTCCATCACCCACAGGTGCCTGAGGTCCGGCAGGTGCTCCAGTTCGGGGCCGACGGCGGCGGCCTGGCCGGCGGTCTCCGTGACCAGGGCCACCGCGCCGGAGTCGTGCAGGATCCAGCGGGTCTGGAAGACGGAGGAGGTGGGGTAGACGGGGACCGTGACCAGGCCGGCCGCCCAGGCGGCGAAGTCGAGGAGCGTCCACTCGTAGGTCGTGCGGGCCATCACGGCGATCCGGTCGCCCGGCACCAGGCCCTCGGCGATCAGCCCTTTCGCGACCGCTAGCACCTGCCCGGCGAAGTCCGCGGCCGTCAGGTCCGTCCAACGGCCGTCGGCGAGCCTGCGGCTGAGCACGACGGCGCCGGGCGCGGCCTCGGCGTTGTCGAACGGCAGGTCCGCGAGCGAGCCGTGGCGCACGGGCGGCGCGAACGGCGGGACGTACGCCTCCCGTACGGCGCCGTCCAGCCGCCGGATCTCGGGTTCCACGAGGACCGGGACGCCGTCGTAGTCGGTGGGGTGAACTACATGAGTAGAGGACACGGGCGGCTCCTGGGGCGTGCAGCGGTGACTGCTTGCTGCATGACGTACGTGCCTCGTACGCCGAGGCGTTCACCGGCGGTGGGCCGTGGAAAGGGGTTACCGGCGGTTAGGGAGGTGATCGTACGGGGCGGCTGTGGGGGGCTTGTGCGGGTTCGGGGGTGGTCCGGGGCCAAGGGTGTGCGGCCTCGGAAATTTCGTGACATCCCTTCACCTTCCCGGGGCCGCCCGCCTGTCCGCCCCGGCCACTCGAACCCCGGCCGCCACCAGGCTCCGCCCCGAACCCCGGGCAAGGGCGGCCGACCGACGCGGGGCGCGCGGCCCCAGGCGCCTCAAGTCACCGCGACCCGCCGGGTCGCGGGATGACTCAAGAGGACTGGCCTCGACCCGCTCCTCACCCGTGACGTAGGCTTACCTCCGGTAACCTTACTCCAGAGTAAGCAACTGGGACCGTGGGAGTTGGACATGGCCGACCGCTATCTGAGCTTCTCCGGCACGGCGCCCGGCCGTTTCCTCACCCGGCGCCCGGACCTGCCCCAGCCGGCCGAGCTGCACCGCTGGTCGCCCGAACGGCCGCTCCCGAAGGGCGCGTCGGTGCACCTGACGGCGGGTGAATCCGTCCTCGGCCTCTCCCCGGCCCTCGCCCGCACGGGCCTCGGCCCCGGCCGGATGAACTCCCTCCCCCGGGGCGGGCTGACCACCGGCCGGCTCGCCCACCCGGACTCCGGCGCGGTCGGCGGCGAGGTCGTCCGCGTCTGCGGCCAGGACCTGCTGGGGGCGTGATGACCGCCGTCACCCTGGCCTCCACCCCCGCACTGGCCCCGCTGCTGGCCCGCGGTGCCCTGCGCTCCCCCTTCAAGCGCCCGTCCGCGGAAGCGGACTTCCCGCGCACCCGGCTGGTGCTGCCCGGCCTGCGACTGGACCTGGACCGGCTGGCCGCCTACGAGCGGGTGTGCGGCTTCGCCACCGGCACGGGCGACGGCGAGGACGCGCTGCCCGTCACCTACCCGCACGTCCTCGGCTTCCCGCTGGCCATGCGCCTGATGAGCGGCCGGGACTTCCCGCTGCCGCTGCTGGGTCTCGTCCACACGTCCATCGAGATCGTCCGCCACACCGACCTGCCCGCCTCCGCGGAGT
The DNA here is from genome assembly GCF_040642095.1 of Streptomyces sp. NPDC020362. NCBI lineage: Bacteria > Bacillati > Actinomycetota > Actinomycetes > Kitasatosporales > Streptomycetaceae > Streptomyces > Streptomyces sp. NPDC020362. Next base: position 646 of record NZ_JBFAET010000008.1, on the reverse strand, counting down.
ACGAACTCGCCGTCCACGTCGACGGCCTCGCCCCGCACCGGCGCGGGACCGAGGCCACCGTGGTGACCGGGCTGCGTTCCGGCGGCGACCTCGTCTGGGAGTCCCGCAGCACCTACCTGGCACGGCACCGCACCGAGGGCGGTACGGCACCCGGGGCGCGGCGGGACGACACCGTCCTGCCCGCCGTCGCCGAGTGGCGGCTGGCCGAGGACGTCGGCCGCCGGTACGGGGCAGCCTCCGGCGACCGCAACCCCATCCATCTGCACCCGCTCACCGCCCGCCTCTTCGGCTTCCCGCGGGCCGTCGCACACGGCATGTGGACCGTGGCCCGCTGCCTGGCCGCCCACGGCACGCCCGGCACGGCCGTGGTCCGGGCCCGGTTCCGCGCGCCGGTGCTGCTGCCGGGGACGGTGGCGTACGGGGCGGACGGCGCCGGCCGCTTCTCCCTGCGGGGCCCGGGCGGGCGGCTGCACCTGTCGGGGGAGGTACGTCCCCTGTCCGGCACGGTTCGGGACTAGGCGCCGTTCTGGGGTCCGCCGTTGCCGGGCGCGGGGCCTCGCCCTACCGGGTCGCCGCCGACGACGAGGGGCTCCTCGGGCTCTATCTCGACGGCAGGCGGATCGCCGACGTCGGCGTGCCGCCCATG